>NZ_WIXR01000018.1:0-214179 GCF_019425585.1 Burkholderia sp. COPS
CGCGCGCTGCCAGCGGTGGAACAGGATCGATGCGATCCAGCAGACGAGGAACAGGGCGACGATGCCGTAGCCGATCGAGCCGAAGCGCTCGCCGACCGCATCGAGCGCGTCGCGCACGGGGCCCGTCAGCGACAGCTTGTCGGCCAGCAGGCCGGCTGCCTCGATCCCGCCGATCGCCAGCGCGACGGCCGCCGACACGAACGTGATGCTCGCGTTGTAGAGCAGCTTGCGCTGCGGATCGTCCATTGCCCAACCGTACGCGTGAATCATCAGCACGTTATCGGTCGAGTCGATCAGCGTCATGCCGGCGGTGAAAAGCGCGGGAAACAGCATGACCGTATAGACCGGCAGCCCCTGGCTCGCCTGTGCGGCCGCGATCGCGAGCAGGCCGATTTCGGTTGCAGTATCGAAACCGAGCCCGAACAGCACGCCGACCGGATACATGTGCCAGCTCTTCGACACGAACCGGAACAGCGGACGCAGCAGCCGGGACACGAGCCCGGCCGGGCGGTGCACGTGCGCCGCATCGTGCGCGTGCCCATGCCCATGGCCGTGCGTGCCGCGATAGCGCCGCCACACGTCGCGCAGGATCGCCAGGTTCACGCACGCGAGCACGAGCAGGAAGGTGGCCGACACCGCCGTGCCGATCGTGCCGCCGATCTCGCGGAACGCATCGAACCGGTCGCGCAGCGCGAATGCCGTCAGCGCGATGCCGAGCGTCGCGGCGATCACGATGGTCGAATGGCCGAGCGAGAAGAACAGCCCGACGCTCACCGGTCGCTGGCCGTCCTGCATCAGCTTGCGCGTCGCAACGTCGATCGCGGCGATGTGATCGGCGTCGACCGCGTGACGCAGCCCGAGCCCGTAAGCGATCGCCGCGGTGCCGAGCAGCAGCGGATGATCGCGCAACACGGCGAGCGCCCACAGCCAGACGGCGGCGTTCGCGGCGATCAGGCCGGCATAGAGGATCAGCAGGCGGCGCAGGGCAGGGGTGGGCGGCATCGGGATGGTTCCATCTGACGAATCGCGCTGCATTGTGGCACGCGAAAAAAATACCGGCCGTGCCGATCAAAAAAGCCGCGCGCACGGCGTGCACGCATGAAAAAAGGCCCGTCCGGTTCCGGACGGGCCTTGCTGCGTGCGACAGCGCGAGATCGCGCCGCGCTTACTTCACTTTCGCGCTGATCACGCCTTCCGATACGTTGGCCGGCGTTTCCGCGTACTGCTTGAACTCCATCGTGTAGGTTGCGCGGCCCTGCGTGGCCGAACGCAGCGACGTCGAATAGCCGAACATCTCCGCGAGCGGCACCTCGGCGCGCACGAGCTTGCCGCCGCCGCCCGCGATGTCTTCCATCCCCTGCACGATGCCGCGACGGCTCGACAGGTCGCCCATCACGTTGCCCATGAATTCCTCGGGCGTTTCGACCTCGACCGCCATCATCGGCTCGAGCAGCACCGGCTTCGCACGGCGCATCGCTTCCTTGAACGCCATCGAGCCGGCCATCCGGAACGCGTTTTCGTTCGAGTCGACGTCGTGGTACGAGCCGAACGTCAGGTGCACCTTCACGTCGACGACCGGGTAGCCCGCGAGCACGCCGCTCTTCAGCGTTTCGGTGATGCCCTTGTCGACGGCCGGGATGAATTCACGCGGAATCACGCCGCCCTTGATCTCGTCGAGGAACTCGTAGCCCTTGCCGGGGTTCGGCTCGAGCGTGATCACCGCATGGCCGTACTGACCGCGGCCACCCGACTGCTTGACGAACTTGCCCTCGACGTCGGACGCCGTCGTGCGCACCGTCTCGCGATACGCGACCTGCGGCTTGCCGACCGTCGCTTCGACGCCGAATTCACGCTTCATCCGGTCGACCAGGATTTCGAGGTGAAGCTCGCCCATCCCCGAAATGATCGTCTGGCCGGACTCTTCGTCGGTCTGCACGCGGAACGACGGATCTTCCTGCGCGAGACGGTTCAGCGCGAGGCCCATCTTTTCCTGGTCCGCCTTCGTCTTCGGCTCGACGGCCTGCGAGATCACCGGTTCCGGGAATTCCATCTTCTCGAGGATGATCGGCTTCGTCGGGTCGCACAGCGTGTCGCCGGTGGTCGCTTCCTTCAGGCCGACAGCCGCCGCGATGTCGCCGGCGCGCACTTCCTTGATTTCCTTGCGCTCGTTCGCGTGCATCTGCAGGATCCGGCCGAGCCGTTCCTTCTTGTCCTTGGTCGCGTTCAGCACCGTGTCGCCGGACTCGACGACGCCCGAATACACACGGAAGAAGATCAGCTGGCCGACGAACGGGTCGGTCATGATCTTGAACGCGAGCGACGAGAACGGCTCGTCGTCGCTCGGATGACGTTCCGCCGGCTTTTCCGGATCGTGGAAGTCGTGGCCGAGGATCGCGGGCACGTCGACGGGCGACGGCAGGTAGTCGATCACCGCGTCGAGCATCGCCTGCACACCCTTGTTCTTGAACGCGCTGCCGCACAGCATCGGCACGATCTCGTTCGCGATCGTGCGCTGGCGCAGCGCGGCCTTGATCTCGTCCTCGGTCAGCGATTCATGGTCGTGCAGATACTTCTCGAGCAGTTCTTCGCTCGCTTCGGCCGCGGCCTCGACCATCTTCTCGCGCCATTCGTGCGCGAGCTCGACGAGGTTCGCGGGGATGTCCTCGTACGTGAACTTCACGCCCTGGCTTTCGTCGTCCCACACGATCGCCTTCATCTTCACGAGGTCGACGACGCCCTGGAAATGATCCTCCGCGCCGATCGGAATCTGGATCGGCACGGCGACGCCTTTCAGGCGCTCGCCGATCTGCCGCTGCACGCGGAAGAAATCGGCGCCGATGCGGTCCATCTTGTTGACGAACGCGATGCGCGGCACCTTGTACTTGTTGGCCTGGCGCCAGACGGTTTCGGACTGCGGCTGCACACCGCCGACCGAGTCGTAGACCATGCACGCGCCGTCGAGCACGCGCATCGAGCGCTCGACTTCAATCGTGAAGTCGACGTGCCCGGGCGTGTCGATGATGTTGATCCGGTGCTCCGGATAGTTGCCGGCCATGCCCTTCCAGAAAGCCGTGGTCGCGGCCGACGTGATCGTGATGCCGCGTTCCTGCTCCTGCTCCATCCAGTCCATCGTGGCCGCGCCGTCGTGCACTTCACCGATCTTGTGGCTCACGCCGGTGTAAAACAGGATGCGCTCGGTCGTCGTGGTCTTGCCGGCATCGATGTGAGCACTGATCCCGATATTGCGATAGCGCTCGATGGGGGTTTTGCGGGGCACGTGAACCTCCTTAGGTTCGGATCGTAAGCGGGCCGGCTGGGCCGGCCCGGGCTGGACTAGCGAGATTTAAAGGATAGCGCTTGTCCGTGGCTTTTGCAGATGCGGGCAGTGTTTGCCGAATCAAGGCGGGCGCCGCCGGCGGCAGGCGAAAAAAAGCCGGCGCGCAACGGGCGGCCGGCTTCGGTCGGTACGCGGCGCGACGTGACGCGGGTCGGGTCGGCGGCGCGGCGATATCCGTTACTGGGCTTGCGGCAGCCCTTCGAGCTTCATGCCGGGCTTGATGCCCTTCGCCGCGAACCAGCCCTTGCTCATTTCGAGGGCATAGACGCCGTTGTTGCGCGGGCAGTGGTTGTCGGTCGTCTCGGCCTTCATCTCGTCGATGTCGGTGATCGTGCCGTCCGCGCGGATGAACGCGATCGACAGCGGGATCAGCGTGTTCTTCATCCAGAAGCAGTGCACCGCGTTCTCGTTGAACACGAACAGCATGCCTTCGTTCGGCGCGAGCTGCGAACGGTACATCAGCCCCTGTTCGCGGTCGGGGTCGTTCGCGGCGACGGCCGCGTCGATCACGTACATGCCGGCGCGCAGCTTCACGCGCGGGAATTCGCTCGGCTGCTTGGCGCCGGGCGGCACTTGCGCGCCGGCGGCCTGCATGCCGAGCGCGAGCACGGCGAGCGCGGCGGGAAACACGGCGGCGCGCGCAAGGCGGCCGAGCGACGAGCGCAGGGAGAATTGCACAGCAAGGCTCCTATCTGGAAAACAAGACCCGCATGGTACGCGATGCGCGCCGACGGGCACACAAAAGAAAAAGGCAGATCGCCTTGCGGTGATCTGCCTTTCAACGCCGTAAGAACGGCAAGACTGCGTGTTCTTGACTGCGTTATTACAGCAAGCTTACTTAGTTCGAAGCAGCTGCCGGTGCTGCTGCGTCGCTTGCTGCAGCCTTCTTCGATGCCTTGTGGTGCTTCTTGGCTGCGTGGTGCTTCTTGGCAGCGTGCTTAGCCGGTGCCGAAGCAGCTTCAGCAGCAGCCGGAGCAGCTTCCGGAGCCGATGCTTGTGCGAATGCAGCCGTTGCGAAGAGGCCAGCGACCAGAGCGGCGATCAGTTTGTTCATGTTGTGTTCCTCAGCTTTAGTTAATTAACCAAATGACCCGGCAATAGGAGTCATGTCGTCTAACGGTGCCATCCACCTTTCGGTTGACAGACGCTTCGAGAAATTTCTCATTGCGCTGCGGGCGCCGAATCGTATTCGATAAAAACGTCGCTTTCGTGACGCAAACACGGCTCGGCTGCCAATGCCGGATAGCTAAGGTTGGCATCTGCGTGGTTTAACGCGCGATCTTCGCGGGCGGTTGACGAAAAAGATGACGAAAAATTCGCCCGTCCCGAATCCGTCATCCGGCGGGCGCGAAACCGTCCCACGGCGCGCGCGGCGGCAGTGCGATTGTTTCTCCCGGTGCAATGTCGAGCGCGAATATATCCAGTGCGCCGATGCCGACGCGTACCAGGCGCAACGTCGGGAAGCCGACGGCCGCCGTCATCCGGCGCACCTGCCGGTTCTTGCCTTCGGTGATCGCGAGTTCGATCCACGTCGTCGGGATCGCGGCGCGGTAGCGGATCGGCGGGTTGCGCGGCCACAGCGCGTCGGGCGGTTCGATGAATTCGGCGCGGCATGGCCGCGTCACGTAGTCGCCGAGGTCGACGCCGCGCGCGAGCGCCTTCAGGTCGGCGGCGCCCGGCGCGCCCTCGACCTGTGCCCAGTAGCGCTTCACGAGCTTGTGGCGCGGCTCGGCGATGCGCGCCTGCAGCGCCCCGTCGTCGGTGAGCAGCAGCAACCCCTCGCTGTCCGCGTCGAGCCGGCCGGCCGCGTAGACGCCGGGCGTTTTTACCCAGTCGCCGAGCGACGGGCGCGTCTCGTGCGCGGAAAACTGGCAAATCGTGCCGAACGGCTTGTTGAGGGCGATCAGGTTCATGGCGGGTCGCCCGCCCGGCGCGCCGCGGGAGGCGGGGGCGGGCGGTCTATGGCAAATGGCGGAATCTTAATGCATAATACGGAACGCCAAGTCCTCTGTCTTATATAAGACATAAGTGGGGTCTTGATACGCAGTGCCGCGCTTCATGCCGAAGTGCCCGGTTGGGGCGCTAGAATAGCGGCTCGCTGTTGCCGTCACGGGGTGGCCATGCCGCGCCCCCGCCGCGCGCGCAGCTTCGACCAGCATCACCTGCTCAGCCACGTCACTGGAGTCGATCATGCCGTATCAGCACATCAAGGTTCCGGAAGGCGGTGACAAGATCACCGTCAACAAGGACTTCTCGCTCAACGTTTCCGATCAGCCGATCATTCCCTATATCGAAGGCGACGGTACGGGCTTCGATATCACGCCGGTCATGATCAAGGTTGTCGACGCGGCGGTCGCGCATGCCTACAAGGGCAAGCGCAAGATCCACTGGATGGAGATCTTCGCGGGCGAGAAGGCGACGAAGGTGTACGGCCCGGACGTGTGGCTCCCGGACGAAACGCTGCAGGTGCTCAAGGAATACGTGGTGTCGATCAAGGGGCCGCTCACGACCCCGGTCGGCGGCGGCATCCGTTCGCTGAACGTCGCGCTGCGCCAGGAACTCGACCTGTATGTGTGCCTGCGCCCGGTGCAGTACTTCAAGGGCGTGCCGTCGCCGGTGCGCGAGCCGCAAAAGATCGACATGGTGATCTTCCGCGAGAACTCGGAAGACATCTACGCGGGCATCGAATGGGCCGCGGGCTCCGAGCAGGCGAAGAAGGTCATCAAGTTCCTGCAGGACGAGATGGGCGTGAAGAAGATCCGCTTCCCGGAAACCTCGGGCATCGGCGTCAAGCCCGTGTCGACCGAAGGCACCGAGCGTCTCGTGCGCAAGGCGATCCAGTACGCGATCGACAACGATCGCAAGTCGGTCACGCTGGTGCACAAGGGCAACATCATGAAGTTCACGGAAGGCCTGTTCCGTGACGCCGGCTACGCGCTGGCGCAGAAGGAATTCGGCGGCGAGCTGATCGACGGCGGCCCGTGGATGCGCGTGAAGAACCCGAAGACGGGCAACGAGATCGTCATCAAGGATTCGATCGCCGATGCGTTCCTGCAGCAGATCCTGCTGCGCCCGGCCGAATACGACGTGATCGCCACGCTGAACCTGAACGGCGACTACATCTCCGACGCACTGGCCGCGCAGGTCGGCGGCATCGGGATCGCACCGGGTGCGAACCTGTCAGATTCGGTCGCGATGTTCGAGGCGACGCACGGCACGGCACCGAAGTACGCGGGCAAGGATTACGTGAACCCGGGTTCCGAGATCCTGTCGGCGGAAATGATGCTGCGCCACCTCGGCTGGACGGAAGCAGCCGACACGATCATCGCCGCGATGGAGAAGTCGATCCTGCAGAAGCGCGTCACGTACGACTTCGCGCGCCTGATGGAAGGTGCGACGCAGGTGTCGTGCTCGGGCTTCGGTGAAGTGCTGATCGAGAACATGTAAGACCCCTTCCGGGGTGGGCCGGCAGGTTGCCGGCCGCCCCGGCGCTGACTGCCGGCGCCGGAGCGTTTCGTGGATGGCAGGTTTGTTGGCAGGGCGGTCCGGCATGCGGGCCGCGGCGCCGCGATGCGGCCCGGAGGCCCTGCAAGGTAGAACATGACGGCCCTCGCAACACCACCGCCCGGCTGAGCCGGCGCGCCCCTTTCGCGACCGACCCGGTCGCTCCCCGCCGGTTACCGCCGGCGCTCCTCAGTCCAAATTTTCACGTAGCAACGCATCGACCATGTCCACTTCGCCCAAGATCATCTACACCCTCACTGACGAAGCGCCCGCGCTCGCGACCTATTCGCTGCTGCCGATCGTCAAGGCCTTCACGCGTTCGTCCGGCGTCGCCGTCGAAACGCGCG
Organism: Burkholderia sp. COPS; assembly: GCF_019425585.1. Lineage (NCBI taxonomy): Bacteria > Pseudomonadati > Pseudomonadota > Betaproteobacteria > Burkholderiales > Burkholderiaceae > Burkholderia > Burkholderia sp. COPS. Next base: position 7,189 of record NZ_WIXR01000018.1, read on the forward strand.
ACATCTCGCTCGCCGGCCGCATCGTCGCGGCATTCGCAGACATCCTGCCGCCCGAGCAGAAGGGTTCCGACGATCTGGCCGAACTGGGCCAGCTCACGCTGAAGCCGGAAGCGAACATCATCAAGCTGCCGAACATCAGCGCATCGGTGCCGCAGCTCAAGGCCGCGATCGCCGAACTGCAGGCGCAGGGCTACGCGCTGCCGGCCTACCCGGAAGATCCGTCGACGGACGAAGAGAAAGCGGTCAAGGCCCGCTACGACAAGATCAAGGGCAGCGCGGTGAACCCGGTGCTGCGCGAAGGCAACTCCGACCGCCGCGCGCCGCTGTCGGTCAAGAACTACGCACGCAAGCATCCGCACAAGATGGGCGCCTGGAAAGCCACGTCGAAGGCGCATGTCGCGCACATGAGCGAAGGCGACTTCTACGGCAGCGAGAAGTCGGCGCTGATCGCCGAAGCCGGCAGCGTGAAGATCGAACTCACGACGACCGACGGCGCGAAGAAGGTGCTGAAGGAAAAGACGGCCGTGAAGGCCGGTGAAGTCATCGACGCATCGGTGATGAGCCGCAACGCGCTGCGCAGCTTCATCGAAGCGCAGATCGCCGACGCGAAGGCGCAGGACGTGCTGTTCTCGGTGCACCTGAAGGCGACCATGATGAAGGTCTCGGACCCGATCCTGTTCGGTCACTTCGTGTCGGTGTTCTACCGCGACGCGCTTGCGAAACACGCAGACGTGCTGGCGCAGGCCGGTTTCAACCCGAACAACGGGATCGGCGACCTGTACGCGCGCCTGAAGGACCTGCCGGCCGACACGCGCGAAGCGATCGAAGCCGACATCAAGGCCGAATACGCGGTGCGTCCGCGCCTTGCGATGGTCAACTCGGACAAGGGCATCACGAACCTGCACGTGCCGAGCGACGTGATCGTCGACGCATCGATGCCGGCGATGATCCGCGATTCGGGCGGCATGTGGGGCCCGGACGGCCAACTGTACGACGCGAAGGCCGTGATTCCGGATCGTTGCTACGCCGGTGTCTACCAGGCCGTGATCGAGGACTGCAAGCAGCACGGCGCGTTCGATCCGGTCACGATGGGCAGCGTGCCGAACGTCGGCCTGATGGCGCAGGCGGCTGAAGAATACGGTTCGCACGACAAGACGTTCCAGATTCCGGCGGATGGCGTCGTGCGCGTCACCGACGAAGCGGGCAACGTGCTGCTCGAGCATGCGGTGGAATCGGGCGACATCTGGCGCATGTGCCAGACGAAGGACGCACCGGTGCAGGACTGGGTCAAGCTCGCGGTCAACCGCGCGCGCGCGACCGGCGCACCGGCCGTGTTCTGGCTCGATCCGGCACGCGCACACGACGCGCAGATCATCGCGAAGGTCGAGCGTTACCTGAAGGATCACGACACGAACGGCCTCGACATCCGCGTGATGACGCCGGTCGACGCGACGCGCTTCTCGCTCGAACGCATCCGTGCGGGCAAGGACACGATCTCGGTCACCGGCAACGTGCTGCGCGACTACCTGACCGACCTGTTCCCGATCATGGAACTCGGCACCAGCGCGAAGATGCTGTCGATCGTGCCGCTGATGGCCGGCGGCGGGATGTTCGAAACGGGTGCGGGCGGCTCCGCGCCGAAGCACGTGCAACAGTTCGTCGAGGAAGGCTTCCTGCGCTGGGATTCGCTCGGCGAATTCCTCGCGCTCGCGGCATCGCTCGAACACCTCGGCAACGCGTACCAGAACCCGAAGGCACTCGTGCTCGCGAAGACGCTCGACCAGGCGACCGGCAAGTTCCTGGACGAGAACAAGTCGCCTGCGCGCAAGGTCGGCGGCCTCGACAACCGCGGCAGCCACTTCTACCTGTGCCTGTACTGGGCGCAGGCGCTGGCCGAGCAGACCGAGGACGCGGCGCTGAAGGCGCAGTTCGAAGGCGTGGCGAAGTCGTTGTCCGACAACGAAGCGCGCATTCTGGAAGAACTGGCTGCCGCGCAGGGCAAGGCGCAGGCCATCGGCGGCTACTACCGTCCGAACGTCGACCTGACGAGCCAGGCGATGCGCCCGAGCGCGACGCTGAACGCCATCGTCGACGCGGTCGCCTGACGCAGGCCGCGCGATCGCGCGGGTCGAAGCCAGTGACGGCGCGGCGGGCCAGACTGCCCTCCGCCCGTTACAAGAAAAAAACGCCCCGGTCGCCCGGGGCGTTTTTTGTTGCAGGCTTGCCATTCAGACGTGAACGATTTCCCATTCGGCGATTTCGTGCGGCACTTCGAGCGTTGCCGTGTCCAGTTCGGACAGTTGCTCGCAGTCGCCGCGGGAGATGTGGTCGGCCGCCACTTCGGGGCACGAGAATGCGCCGAGCAGGGCGTTTCCGAACGTCGCTTCCCAGCCGCCGTTACCCGGCAGGATGTAGAACGACCCGAGCGCTGAACCAAAGCGAAATCCCTTCATTTCCGTTCTCCCTTTCTGATCACAAGCGATTCTGTTGTGCCGCCTGCCGGTTCGACCGGCTGTGGCCCGACCGGCTGCTTGCGCCGCGTTCCGTATCGAACGTCGTGGCGAAGCGTCAGTGCATGGGACAAAGTCTACGTCCGCGACCCGGTTGGATGGTGCATGTCGAACGGCTCCACTAAACAAAAATTATCTTTCAAAAACAAATATTTATATTCGTCGTTTTGTATTGCGGAACGTTTTTTGGCATCGCGAAACGGGAAATTTGTGCCCTGCACCACGAATTTTTACAACGCAGAGACTTGTTCCGCATCGTGAAATATTGACGGGTTTGCGACCCGGTGACGCGTCCGACGCCGGGGCGCGGCTGAACGGCAGGCGCTGGGCGGCCGCCTGGAGACTGGATGGGGCGGGCGGCGACTGCTGTTGGGGGAGTGAGTCAAGGGCTGCGGATCGCCGATCGACGATGCCGGGCGATGCGTGCTGAATCCAGCGCGGCGTTGTCGAGTGTGCGGCGTATCGCCGCCCGCCCGGCGGCGAAGCGTCTCGATATGAGCCTGCGGTTATGATGACGCGGGCATCAGGATTGGCGTCGCGCATCGGCGCTTCGGTCGGCTGGCGCGGGTGTCGCGGCGGCCGCGCGACGCAGCATGGATAACGAGGAACGATTTGATGATACGGAGAACCTTCCTGTCGCGCGCCATCGGAGTCGCGGCCGCGTCGCTGTTCGCCCGCGCCGCGTGGGCGCAGCATGCCGGTCACGCCGGCATGGCCGGCATGGAATCGATGGACGACATGCCCGGCATGTCGTCCATGTCAGGAATGGCGGGTCACGGGCAGCACGGCAAGTCCGCCCCGGCCGCGCTCGCTGCCGCCGACGCGCTGCCGGCCGGCGCGCCGCTCGCGGCACTGCGTACGCTCGCGAACGAAAGCCGCGAGGCCGGCACGTTCCGGGCCACGCTGGTGGCGCAGCCGGTGGCGCGCCCGATGCTGCAGGGTGCGCGGCCGACCACGTTCTGGCAGTTCGGCGCGGGCACGCAGGGCCCCGTCGTGGGTCCGATGATCGACGTGCGCGAGGGCGACACGGTCGAGATCAAGTTCGTGAACAAGCTGCCGCAACCGTCGACGATCCACTGGCACGGCCTGCCGGTGCCGCCAGATCAGGACGGCAACCCGTCCGATCCCGTCGCGCCCGGCGCGTCGCGCGTGTACCGCTTCACGTTGCCGAAGGGGAGCGCCGGTACCTACTGGTACCACCCGCATCCGCACATGATGACGGCCGAGCAGGTGTTTCGCGGGCTCGCCGGCCCGTTCGTCGTGCGCGCCGCGGACGATCCGCTGGCAGGCTGGCCCGAGCGCAACCTGTTCGTGTCGGACCTGAAGCTTGCGCGCGACGGCACAATTGCACCGAACGACATGATGGACTGGATGAACGGCCGCGAAGGCCAGTTCGTGCTGGTCAACGGCGCACGCCGGCCGCGGATCGACGTCGCGGGCGACGAGCGCTGGCGCGTGTGGAACGCGTGCAGCGCGCGCTACTTGCGTATCGCGTTCGACGACGGCCGTGCATTCGAGCACGCGGGGACCGACGGCGGGCTGTTCGACGCGCCGCGCCGCGTCACGTCGCTGCTGATCGCGCCGGGCGAGCGTGCGGAGCTGCTGGTGCGCGCCGGCGATCGCGCGTCGCGCGCGGTGCTGCAGGCGGCAGAATACGACCGCCGCAAGATGTCGATGTCGCACGATGACGGGCACGGCAGCCTGCCGGCCGATCCGGCACTGGCGCTGGCCGACGTCGCGTTTGCGCCGGCCACCGCACGTGTGTTGCCGACGACATTGCGTGCGGTGCCGCCGCTGGGCGAGCCGGTTGCGCAAAAGACGGTCGCGTTCGGCGAGGAAATGGACATGGACGCGATGATGAAGGGACCGGCGCACGGCCGTCCGGCCGGCATGCGCTTCACGATCAACGGCGAAACCTACGCGGCGCACCGCGCGACGCTGACGAGCCGTCGCGGCGACGTCGAACGCTGGGAGATTCGCAATACCACCGACATGGATCACCCGTTCCACCTGCACGGCACGCAGTTCCAGGTGATCGAGCGGGCATCGGGCGATTCGCGCACGAGCGAACCGTTCCGTGCATGGCGCGATACCGTGAACGTGCGCAGCGGCGAAACCGTGACGATTCTCGTCACGCAGGACATGCGTGGAGAGCGCATGTTTCATTGCCACATTCTCGAACACGAGGATCTCGGCATGATGGGCACGCTGAAGGTCGTGTAACGAAGTGACGATTATGTTTCACGTGCCGGATGAGTATCCGATCTGCGTGTGTGACAAGACAATACGTGTTCAATTATCGGGATTGAACGAAAAGGCCGGCCAATCGATAATCGACTGGCCGGCCTCGAAAAAAAAGAAACCCGGCGCAATGCGCCGGGTTTCTTCGTCTGATATCCGGTGCCTTATACGGCCTGGATGTTCGACGCTTGCTTGCCCTTCGGCCCTTGGACGACGTCAAAGCTCACCTTCTGGCCTTCCTTCAGCGTCTTGAAGCCATTCATGGTGATAGCCGAGAAGTGCGCAAACAGATCCTCACCGCCCTCATCGGGAGTGATGAAACCGAAGCCCTTCGCGTCGTTGAACCACTTAACGATACCAGTTGCCATTTCCTACTTCCCCTGTCACACAGTCGCTGCTACTTACCACGAGCACGCTCGAAAAGCTAAACGACCGGAAAATGCAGCCGTTCCCCCCTCACAAGCTCACCTCGGCCTCTTTCAACTTGCCAACCGACGAATTGAAAAAAGTGCCAGCTTGATTGTTGGCGCTCTTTATTGGAGTGTCAAGTGGAATTTTTAGACGTTTAGAGGGACGTTGTAAAGAACCCATTTTCAGGGTTTTTCCGGCTTTGCTTGGCAGCACGCGGCCAAGCGCGAGGACTTGAAAAGCCGCATAATCGGCTCATATACCAGGCTCGAGTGACACGCGTTCGAGTCGTCCCGGCTTGTGGGATACTGGATGCGGACACGACGTTCCGGTGCGGTTCCCCCTGACGGTTCGTGTTCCGCGCCACGCGTGAAAGCCGGCACCGCAGCCGGCTTTCGTATGGCACGAAGAAGATCGCGTGTTCCGGGATACCGGGGAGGGCGCCGGCCGGTCGGTCGGGTAATGGCAGGATTGCGGGCCTGTCCGAGTTGTTTAGAATGGGTGTATGGCGATTATCCCGGACAAGCAGGACAGCACCGTCCTGGAACGCAAGCAGCAGAAGCTCAAGCCGCCTTCGATGTACAAGGTGGTGCTGCTGAACGACGACTTCACGCCGATGGAATTCGTCGTGATGGTGGTCCAGGAGTATTTCAAGAAGGATCGCGAGACGGCCACGCAGATCATGCTGAAGGTCCATCGCGAAGGGCGAGGGGTTTGTGGGGTCTATACGCGGGACATCGCGTCGACCAAGGTTGAGCAAGTCGTTACCCATGCGCGGCAGGCAGGGCATCCGCTGCAGTGCGTGATGGAGGAAGCATGATTGCCCAGGAATTGGAAGTCAGCCTGCACATGGCGTTCATGGAAGCACGCCAGGCGCGCCATGAGTTCATTACGGTCGAGCACCTGCTGCTGGCCCTGCTGGATAATCCGACGGCAGCCGAGGTGTTGCGCGCGTGTGCGGCCAACATCGAGGACTTGCGTCAGAACCTGCGCAATTTCATCCACGACAACACACCTACCGTCCCGGGTACCGACGATGTCGATACCCAGCCGACGCTCGGTTTCCAGCGCGTGATCCAGCGCGCGATCATGCACGTCCAGTCGACGTCGAACGGCAAGAAGGAAGTGACCGGCGCGAACGTGCTGGTCGCGATCTTCGGCGAGAAGGATTCGCACGCCGTGTACTACCTGCAGCAGCAGGGCGTCACGCGCCTGGACGTGGTGAACTTCATTTCGCACGGCATCGCGAAGACGAACAGTGGCGAAGCCGCTAAGTCGACCGACGCGAATGCGGAAAGCGAAGACGCGAATGCGCAGAAGGAAACGCCGCTCGCGCAGTTCACGCAGAACCTGAACCAGATGGCGAAGGACGGCCGCATCGATCCGCTGATCGGTCGCGAGCCCGAGGTCGAGCGCGTCGTGCAGGTGCTGTGCCGTCGCCGCAAGAACAATCCGTTGCTCGTCGGCGAAGCCGGCGTCGGCAAGACCGCGATCGCCGAAGGGCTCGCCTATCGCATCACGCGCGGCGAAGTGCCGGACATCCTTGCGAACGCGCAGGTGTATTCGCTCGACATGGGGGCGCTGCTGGCGGGCACCAAGTATCGCGGCGATTTCGAGCAGCGTCTGAAGACGGTGCTGAAGGAGCTCAAGGAGCGTCCGCACGCGATCCTGTTCATCGACGAAATCCATACGCTGATCGGCGCGGGCGCCGCGTCGGGCGGCACGCTCGATGCGTCGAACCTGCTGAAGCCGGCGTTGTCGTCGGGCACGCTCAAGTGCATCGGCGCGACCACGTTCACCGAATATCGCGGCATCTTCGAGAAGGATGCGGCGCTGTCGCGGCGCTTCCAGAAGGTCGACGTGAGCGAGCCGAGCGTCGAGCAGACGGTCGCGATCCTGCGCGGGCTGAAGTCGCGCTTCGAGGAGCATCACGGCGTCAAGTATTCGTCGGGCGCACTGTCGGCCGCGGCCGAACTGTCGGCGCGCTTCATCACCGACCGTCACCTGCCGGACAAGGCGATCGACGTGATCGACGAGGCGGGCGCCGCCCAGCGCATCCTGCCGAAGTCGAAGCAGAAGAAGACGATCGGCAAGAGCGAGATCGAGGAAATCATCTCGAAGATCGCGCGCGTGCCGCCGCAGAGCGTGTCGCAGGACGATCGCAGCAAGCTGCAGACGCTCGACCGCGACCTGAAGAGCGTCGTGTTCGGCCAGGATCCGGCGATCGACGCGCTCGCGGCCTCGATCAAGATGGCGCGCGCGGGCCTCGGCAAGATGGACAAGCCGATCGGCGCGTTCCTGTTCTCCGGCCCGACGGGTGTCGGCAAGACCGAAGTGGCGCGCCAGCTCGCGTTCACGCTCGGCATCGAGCTGATCCGCTTCGACATGTCGGAATACATGGAGCGTCATGCGGTGAGCCGGCTGATCGGCGCGCCGCCCGGCTACGTCGGGTTCGACCAGGGCGGCCTGCTGACCGAAGCCGTCACGAAGAAGCCGCACTGCGTGCTGCTGCTCGACGAAATCGAGAAGGCGCATCCGGACATCTTCAACGTGCTGCTGCAGGTGATGGACCACGGCACGCTGACGGACAACAACGGCCGCAAGGCGGATTTCCGCAACGTCATCATCATCATGACGACGAATGCGGGTGCCGAGTCGATGCAGAAGGCGACGATCGGCTTCACGACGCGCCGCGAGACGGGCGACGAGATGACCGACATCAAGCGCCTGTTCACGCCGGAGTTCCGCAACCGCCTGGATTCGATCATCAGCTTCCGCTCGCTCGATGAGGAAATCATCATGCGTGTGGTCGACAAGTTCCTGATCCAGCTCGAGGAACAGCTGCACGAGAAGAAGGTCGACGCGCTCTTCACCGACGCGTTGCGCAAGCATCTCGCGAAGCACGGCTTCGACCCGCTGATGGGCGCGCGGCCGATGCAGCGGCTGATCCAGGACACGATCCGGCGCGCGCTGGCCGACGAGTTGCTGTTCGGCAAGCTCGTCAACGGCGGCCACGTGACGGTTGATGTCGACGAAAACGACAAGGTGCAGTTGTCGTTCGACAAGCTGGCGAATCCGCCGCACAAGCCGAACGAAGAGACGGTCGAAGTCGAGTAAGCGATAATTCGTTGTTCATGCGAACGGCGCGGGAAGTTCTCCGCGCCGTTTCGTTTTATCCGGCGCCGGCGGCGCGATGGTGGTGCAGGGGAGTGGTAACGCAGTGACACAACAACAACGGACGTTCGACGACATCGTCGCGCGCGAACAAGGGTTGCGCCATGCGCTGACGTCGGGGCAGATGGCGATGATCGCGATCGGCGGCGCGATCGGCACGGGCCTGTTCCTCGGCAGCGGGTTCGCGATCGGGCTCGCCGGCCCGAGCGTGCTGGTCTCGTATGCGATCGGCGCGCTGATCGCGTTGCTGCTGATGGGCGCGCTCGCGGAAATGACGGTCGCGCATCCGACCGCCGGCTCGTTCGGCGCGTATGCCGAGCACTACGTCGGCCCCCTCGCCGGCTTCCTGGTGCGTTATGCGTACTGGTTCGCGGTGGTGTTCGCGATCGGCACCGAGATCAGCGCGATCGCCGTGTTCATGAAGTACTGGTTCCCGGCCGTGCCCGGCTGGTACTGGGTGATCGGCTTCTCCGCGCTGCTGATCGCCGTGAATCTCGCGAGCGTCACACTGTACGGCACGGTCGAATACGCATTCTCGCTGCTGAAGATCGCGGCGATCGTCGTGTTCATCGTGCTCGGCGCGTATCTCGTGTGGTCGGCGCCGGCCGCATCCGGCATCGGGTTCGCGAACTACACCGCGCACGGCGGCTTCATGCCGAAGGGGCCGTGGGGCACCTGGGTCGCGGTGATCGTCGCGATCTTCAGCTACATGAGCATCGAAGCCGTCGCGATCGCGGCCGGCGAGGCGCGCGATCCGCAGCACGCGGTCACGCGCGCATTCCGCTCGACCGTGTTCCGGCTCGTCTTGTTCTACCTGCTGACGCTGTCGCTGATGCTCGCGATCGTGCCTTGGACGCAGGCCGGCACCGACGAAAGCCCGTTCGTGAAGGTGATGGCCGCGACCCACGTGCCGTACGCGGCAGGCGTGATCAACTTCGTGTTGCTGATCGCGGCGCTGTCGGCGATGAACAGCCAGCTTTACGTGACGACGCGGATGATGTTCAGCCTGTCGCGCGCGCGGCTCGCGCCCGCGATGTTCGGCCGGCTCGGCACGAACGGCGTGCCGCGCGCGGCGCTGTGGATCTCGACCAGCGGCGTCGCAGTCGCGGCCGTGCTGGTCGCGCTCGCGCCCGACACCGCGTTCACGGTGATGATGGCGATCGCGATGTTCGGCGCGCTGTTCACATGGTTGATGATCTTCGTCACGCACCTGCGCTTCCGTTCGCGGTACCGCGGCCCCGCGCTCGCGTTCCGGATGTGGGGGCACCCGTTCGGCAGCCTGCTCGGTGCGGGGCTCGTCGCGGCGATCCTGTTCACGACCGCGTTCACGCGCGAATTCCGGATGACGATGGTGGTCGGCGTCGTGTTCGTCGTGCTGCTCACGCTCGCGTACGCGCTGCATTACCGGCACCAACACGCTCGTTGACGGTACCGGCGCGGCCGCCCGCGCCGTTTTTTCCGGTCGCTAAGGTTCCGTTAAGCCCGCGGCGACTACATTCGATCCTGCCTGCAAGGCGGGCGCGGCATGCGCCGGCTCGCCGCTTTCCTGCAAAAAGGGGTGCGAATGAACAAACTTCCCGAAATCACGCTCGCGTTCTGGATCATGAAGATCTGCGCGACGACGCTCGGCGAAACCGGTGGCGACCTGCTGTCGATGACGCTGAACGTCGGTTATGCGGTGAGCTCGATCCTGCTGTTCGGTTTTTTTCTCGTGACGCTGGGCGCGCAGCTCAGGACGACGCGTTATCGCCCGGCGATCTACTGGGCCGTGATCGTCGCGACGAGCACGGCCGGCACGACGATGTCCGATTTCATGGATCGCACGCTCGGCCTCGGTTATGCGGCCGGCTCGTCGATCCTGGTCGCGATCCTGCTGGCCATCTTCGCCGTGTGGCGGCTCAGCGGCGAATCGCTGTCGGTCGACCTGATCCGCACGCGCAAGGTCGAGCTGCTGTACTGGATCGCGATCCTGTTCTCGAACACGCTGGGCACCGCGCTCGGCGACTTCCTCGCGGACAGCTCGGGGCTCGGTTTCGGCGGCGGCGCGCTGCTGATCGGCGGGTTGCTCGCGGCGATCGTGCTTGCGCACTATTTCACGCGGATCTCGGGCGTGCTGCTGTTCTGGGCCGCGTTCGTGCTCACGCGGCCGTTCGGTGCGACGGTCGGCGATCTGCTGACGAAGCCGGTTGCGAAGGGTGGCCTCGCGCTCGGGACGGTAGGTTCGTCGGCGGTGCTGCTCGGCGTGCTGGTCGCACTGGTGATCTACGCGATCGTCGCCCAGGCGCGGCAGCGCGACCTTGCGCCCGCGCGGATCGCGCAACCCGTCGAAGAGTGACGGCGACGGACAGAAAAAAAGGGGCCGCGAGGCCCCTTTGTCATTGCGCCGTTCAGTGACGGCCGGTGCTGCCGAAGCCGCCTTCGCCGCGATCGCTTTCCGCGAAGTCGTCGACGATGTTGAACTGCGCCTGCACGACCGGCACGATCACGAGTTGCGCGAGCCGTTCGAACGGATTCAGCACGAACTCGGTCTGGCCGCGGTTCCACGTCGAGACCATCAGCTGGCCCTGGTAGTCGGAATCAATCAGGCCGACGAGGTTGCCGAGCACGATGCCGTGCTTGTGGCCGAGGCCCGAGCGCGGCAGGATCAGCGCGGCGTAGCCCGGATCGGCGAGGTGAATCGCGAGGCCGGTCGGCACGAGCGTCGTTTCGCCCGGCTGCAGCGTGACCGGCGCGTCGAGGCATGCGCGCAGGTCGAGGCCCGCGCTGCCGGTGGTCGCATAGGCGGGCAGGTAGTCGCGCATGCGCGCGTCGAGAATCTTCAGGTCGAGTTTCATGCGGTCGTCGAATCGGTCGGGAAGGGCGCGGCAGCAAGCACCGCCGCGCGGGAGATCAGATCAGGCGGTTGTCGGGCAGGCGTTTCGCGATTTCCGCGACGAGCGTGTGCGCGAGTTCGTCTTTCGGTGCGCGCGGCAGGCGCGTGAGGCCGGTTGCCTCGAACAGCACGACTTCGTTGTCGTCGCGGCCGAACGTCAGCGGGCCGAGGTTGCCGACGAGCAGCGGCACGTTCTTGCGTTTGCGCTTCTCGTCGCCGTGCACGTCGAGGTCGCCGCTTTCGGCCGCGAACCCGACGCAGTACGGCGGATCGGGCAGCGCCGCGACCGACGCGAGGATGTCCGGGTTCTCGACGAATGCGAGTGCGGGCATCTTGCGGTCGGCCGTCTTCTTCATCTTGTGCTCGGCCGGCTGGGGGACGCGCCAGTCGGCGACCGCGGCCACCGCGATGAAGATGTCGGCGTCGTTCACGGCCTGCATTACCGCGTCGTACATCTGCTGGGCCGTCTGCACGTCCTGGCGGTAGACGCCCCACGGCGTGTCGAGCGCGACCGGCCCCGCGACGAGATGCACGTCGGCGCCGGCCTGCTGCGCGGCGCGCGCGAGCGCGAAACCCATCTTGCCGCTCGAGCGGTTCGTGAGGCCGCGTACCGGGTCGAGCGGCTCGAACGTCGGGCCGGCCGTGATCAGCACGCGCCGGTGCGCGAGCACCTTCGGCGCGAAGTGCGCGACGATCGCTTCATAGATCGCCTCGGGCTCGAGCATGCGGCCGTCGCCGACTTCGCCGCACGCCTGCGCACCCGAATCCGGGCCGAGCACCGACACGCCGTCCGCGCGCAGTTGCGCGGCGTTGCGTTGCGTGGCCGGGTTCTGCCACATCTGGCGGTTCATCGCGGGGACGACGAGCAGCGGGCAATCGCGCGCGACGCACAGCGTCGACAGCAGATCGTCCGCGAACCCGTGCGCGAGCTTCGCGAGGAAATCCGTCGACGCCGGCGCAATCACGATCGCGTCGGCTTCACGCGACAGGTCGATGTGCGCCATGTTGTTGTCGATGCGCGCGTCCCACTGGCTCGTATAGACGGGCCGGCCCGACAGCGCCTGCATCGTGACGGGCGTGATGAACTGGGTAGCGGCTTCGGTCATCGCGACCTGCACGGTCGCGCCTGCCTTCACGAGCAGCCGCGCGAGCTCGGCGATCTTGTAGCAGGCGATGCCGCCCGTCAGGCCGAGAACGAGGTGTTTTCCTGCGAGTTCTGCTTGTGCCAACTCAGGCCTCCAAGGGTCGAACGGAACGGCCGGCGCGAAGCCGGCCGTCGACGCCGAGTATGCGCGCTTAGCGCGAGCCGCGCACGCGACGCAGTTCGTCGTAGATCAGCAGCACCGCGCCGATCGTGATCGCGGAATCGGCGAGGTTGAACGCCGGGAAGTGCCAGGCGCCGAGGTGGAAATCGAGGAAGTCGATCACGTGGCCGTAGACGAGCCGGTCGATCACGTTGCCGAGCGCGCCGCCGAGGATCAGCGCGAGCGACACGCTGAACAGCCGCTGGTGGCCGTGGCGCTTCAGCAGGAAGCAGATCACGAGCGTCGCGCCGATGCCGAGCGCGGTGAACGCCCAGCGTTGCCAGCCGCTCGCGGTCGACAGGAAGCCGAACGCGGCGCCGCGGTTGTACACCAGCACGAGGTTGAAGAACGACGTCAGCGCGTGCTGCGCGCCGTACACGAACGTTTTCAGGATCGCGATCTTCGACAGCTGGTCGAACAGGATCACGATCAGCGAAATGCCCAGCCAGGGCGCAAGCGCGCCGCTGGCCGGTTTCGACAGGGTTTTCGCCATATTCAAGCAGCGCTCCGGATTTCGCCGTTTTCGAACAGGTTGGAGAAGCAGCGGCCGCACAGCGTCGGGTGATCGGCGTGCGCGCCGACATCTTCGCGGTAGTGCCAGCAGCGTTCGCACTTCTGGTACTTCGACGCTGCGACGTCGACGCTTTCCTGCGCTTCGTCGTCGACCTTGACGACCGTCGCGGCCGACGTGATCAGCACGAACTTGAGATCGTCGCCGAGGCTCGTGAGCGCGTCGTAGCGTGCGCCGCTCGCATGCACGGCGACTTCGGCCTGCAGCGACGAACCGATGCGGTTCGCGGTGCGCGCTTCCTCGAGCGCCTTCGTCACGTTGCCGCGCACGTCGCGCAGCAGCGCCCACTTCTCGATCAGCGCGGCCGAGTCGGCGACTTCCGGATACGCGTAGTAGGTTTCCGTGAAGATCGTGTCGCTGGCCGGCTGGAACACCTTCCACGCTTCTTCCGCCGTGAACGACAGGAACGGCGCGAGCACGCGCAGCAGGCCGTGCGTGAGATGGTACAGCGCGGTCTGCGCGGAGCGGCGCGCGCGCGAATCGGCCGCGCTCGTGTACAGGCGGTCCTTCAGCACGTCGAGGTAGAAGCCGCCGAGATCTTCCGAGCAGTACGTCTGCAGCTTCGCGACGACCGGGTGGAATTCGTACTTCTCGTAGTGGCCGAGCAGTTCCGTCTGCAGTTGCTGCGAGAACGCGACCGCATAACGGTCGATCTCGAGCCAGTCCTCGACGGGCACCGCGTGCTGCGCGAAGTCGAAGTCCGACAGGTTCGCGAGCAGGAAGCGCAGCGTGTTGCGGATGCGGCGATAGCCTTCGGTCACGCGCTTCAGGATTTCCTCGGAGATCGCGAGCTCGCCCGAATAGTCGGTCGATGCGATCCACAGGCGGATGATTTCCGCGCCGAGGCGGTTCGCGACTTCATGCGGATCGATGCCGTTGCCGAGCGACTTGCTCATCTTGCGGCCTTCGCCGTCGACCGTGAAGCCGTGCGTGAGCAGGCCCTTGTACGGCGCACGGCCGTCGATCATCGACGCGGTCAGCAGCGACGAGTGGAACCAGCCGCGGTGCTGGTCCGAGCCTTCGAGGTAGAGGTCGGCCGGGAACTGCAGCTGATCCTTGTGCGAGCCGCGCAGCACGTGCCAGTGCGTCGTGCCCGAGTCGAACCACACGTCGAGCGTGTCGCGGTTCTTTTCGTACAGGTTCGCGTCGTCGCCGATCAGCTCGCGCGGGTCGAGCGTTTGCCATGCTTCGATGCCCGACTGCTCGACGCGCTTCGCGACTTCCTCGAGCAGCTCGAGCGTGCGCGGGTGCAGCTCGCCGGTTTCCTTGTGCACGAAGAACGCCATCGGCACGCCCCATTGGCGCTGGCGCGACAGCGTCCAGTCGGGACGGTTCGCGATCATGCTGAACAGGCGCTGCTTGCCCCACGACGGGTAGAACGCGGTGGCGTCGATGCCTTCGAGCGCGGTTTCGCGCAGCGTCTTGCCGCCGTCGCGCGGCGTCACGTCCATGCCGGCGAACCACTGCGACGTCGCACGGTAGATGATCGCCGTCTTGTGACGCCAGCAGTGCATGTAGCTGTGCTTGTAGTGCTCGCTGCGCAGCAGCGAGCCGGCTTCGCGCAGCGCGTCGACGACCTTCGGGTTCGCGTCCCAGATCGACAGGCCGCCGAACAGCGGCAGCGATTCGATGTAACGACCGTCGCCCATCACCGGGTTGATGATGTCTGAGTCGGTCATCCCGTGCGCCTTGCACGACTGGAAGTCCTCGATGCCGTATGCCGGCGACGAGTGCACGACGCCGGTACCCGTGTCGGTCGTCACGTAGTCGCCGAGGTAGACGGGCGCGGTGCGCTTGTAGCCGGGGTGGGCCGATGCGAGCGGGTGATGGAAGCGCAGGTTCGCGAGCTTCACGCCCGGCGCGGTTGCAACGACGCGGCCGGTCAGCTTGAAGTCGGACATGCAGGCTTCGACGCGTTCTTCCGCGATGATCAGCAGCCCGCGCTCGGTGTCGACCAGCGCGTAGACGATTTCCGGATGGAGGTTCAGCGCCTGGTTCGCGGGGATCGTCCACGGCGTGGTGGTCCAGATCACGATGCCGCCGTCGGCGCGCGGCAGCGCCGGCAGGCCGAACGCCTGCGCGGTCTTTTCCGGTTCCGCGAACGCGAACATCACGTCGATCGTCGGGTCGGTGCGGTCCTTGTACTCGACTTCCGCTTCCGCGAGCGCCGAGCCGCAGTCGAAGCACCAGTTCACCGGCTTCAGCCCGCGATACACGTAACCCTTCTCGATGATCTTGCCGAGCGCGCGGAGCTCTTCCGCCTCGTTGACGAAGTTCATCGTCTTGTACGGGTTGGCCCAGTCGCCGAGCACGCCGAGACGCTTGAAGCCGACCTTCTGCTTCTCGATCTGCTCGGTCGCGTACGCGCGCGCCTTGCTCATCACTTCGGCCGCCGGCAGCGACTTGCCGAACTGCTTCTCGATCTGGATCTCGATCGGCATTCCGTGGCAATCCCAGCCGGGCACGTACGGCGCGTCGAAGCCGGCCATGTTGCGCGACTTGACGACGATGTCCTTCAGGATCTTGTTGACTGCGTGGCCGAGGTGGATGTCGCCGTTCGCATACGGCGGGCCGTCGTGCAGGATGAATTTCGGCCGGCCCTTGCTGGCCGCGCGGATCTTCTCGTAGAGGCCGCGTTCTTCCCATTCCTTGACCCACTGCGGCTCGCGCTTGGGCAGGTCGCCGCGCATCGGGAACGGCGTGTCGAGCAGGTTGACCGGATACTTGGCCTGCGGTTTCGAATCGGCTTTCTTGTTGCTCATGATGGGGTCGCTATCTAAATCGGGAGACGCGCGAGCGTCGTGAATCGGGGATGCGCGCGAGTGAGCGGCGCGAGGGTGCGGCGCCAGGCGCCGCCGTCCGGATCAGCTAATTCGGTCGGTGGCCGACGTCGAGAAGCCCGTGGCGCGGCTGCCCGGCGCACGGTCGCGCTCGATGAAGTACGCGCGTGCATTCGCGACGTCCAGCGCGATCGCGCGCGACAGCGCCTCGAGATCGTCGAATTTCGCCTCGTCGCGCAGCTTTTTCAGGAATTCGACGCGGATGAGCTTGCCGTACGCGTCGCCGTGCCAGTCGAGCAGGTGGACCTCGAGCAGCACGCGGCCGGAATCGTCGACGGTCGGGCGCAGCCCGAGGCTCGCGACGCCCGGCAGCGGGGTGGGGCCGAGGCCGTGCACCTGCACGACGAAGATGCCCGCGAGCGCCGGACGCTTGTGCGCGATCGGCAGGTTCAGCGTCGGGAAGCCGAGGTCGCGGCCGAGCTTCAGCCCGTGCGCGACGTGGCCGCTGATCGCATAGCCGTGGCCGAGCGCCTGCGCGGCCGCGTCGAGATCGCCCGCGGCGAGCGCGGCGCGCACGCCCGAGCTGGAGATGCGCGTGCCGTCGCTGCCCGCGACCGTACCCATTTGCTCGACCTCGAAGCCGTACTGTTCGCCGGCCGCCTTCAGCGTGTCGAAGGTGCCCGCGCGCTTCGCGCCGTAGCAGAAATCGTCGCCGACCATCATCCAGCGCGTGTGCAGCCCGTTCACCAGCGTGCGTTCGACGAACGCCTGCGGCGACTGGCTCGCGAACGTGTGATTGAAGTGCTCGACGACGACGCGGTCGACACCGTGGTCGCGCAGCGCCTCGAGCTTGTCGCGCAGCATCGCGATGCGCGGCGGCGCGCCGGCGGGGTTGAAGAATTCGCGCGGGTGCGGCTCGAACGTCATCACGCACACGGGCAGGCCGCGCGCGTCCGCTGCCGCGCGCACGCGCGCGAGCAGGGCCTGGTGGCCGCGATGGACACCGTCGAAGTTGCCGATCGTCAGCGCGCACGGGGCGCGGCTCTCGGCGTTGGGCAGGCCGCGGAAGACTTTCACGATAGCGGATGCAGCGTCGGGGAATGGGCGGTGGGATGCCGCAAAGCAGAAGATTATAAACGTTCGGGCGGGCCGGCGGCCGAGAAGGCGGGAAACGCGGGGGCGAATGGTAAAATTCGCGGATGAAAAAACTCGTGATCCTGATTTCCGGTCGCGGCAGCAACATGGAGGCCATCGTCCGCGCGTGCGCGCAGGAACGCTGGCCGGCCGAGATTGCCGCCGTGATCGCCAACCGGCCCGACGCGGCCGGACTGGCTTTTGCCGCGTCGCACGGGGTGGCGACGGCGGTGGTCGACCACCGTTCGTTCGACGGCCGCGACAGCTTCGACGCGGCGCTCGCCGCCGAGATCGACCGGTTCGCGCCCGATCTCGTCGTCCTCGCCGGCTTCATGCGCATCCTCACGCCCGCATTCGTCAGACGATACGAAGGCCGGTTGCTGAACATCCATCCGTCGCTGCTGCCGAGCTTCAAGGGCATCCACACGCATCAGCAGGCGCTCGACGCGGGTGTCGCGCTGCATGGCGCGAGCGTGCATTTCGTCATCCCCGAGCTCGACAGCGGCGCGATCGTCGCGCAGGGCGCGGTGCCCGTGCGCGCGGGCGACGACGCGGCGGCGCTCGCGCAGCGCGTGCTGGCGGTCGAGCATGTGCTGTATCCGCGCGCGGTGCGCTGGTTCATCGAGGGCCGTTTGCGCCTCGAGAACGGCCGTGCAGTGGTGGCGCCGGAAGAGGCGCGCTGGATTTTCGCGGATCAACCGCATACCGAAACGAGTGAGGGCGTATGAAGCTGCACGGATTCCTGATCGGCCAGACCGAGACTTTGCTGGCCGAGGTGCTGAAGTTCGCCGGCCCCGCCGACGCGACGACGAGCCGGTTCTTCCGCGCGCACCCGAAGCTCGGGCATGCCGAACGCGGTGTGATCGCCGAGGCGGTGTTCGCGGTGCTGCGCCGGAAAATGGAGTTTTCGCACCTCGCCGAGAGCGGCACCGGTACGCCGGCACGACGCCTCACGCTGCTCGGCCTGATGCAGACGGTCGGCCGCAATGCGCTGAAGCCATTTCTGTCGGACACCGAGTCGGCCTGGCTCGAGCACGTGTCGAAAATCGACCCGGCGAGCCTGCCGGTGCGCATTCGCACGAACCTGCCCGACTGGATTTACCAGGCGCTGTCGGCCCGTTTCGATGCCGATGAGCTCGCGCAGCTCGCCGCCGCGCTGAACTATCCGGCGCCGCTCGACCTGCGCGCCAATGCGCAGAAGGCGAGCCGCGACCAGGTCATCGACGGGCTGCGCGCGAGCGGCATCGACGCGGGCGCGACCCCGTTCGCGCCGTTCGGCGTGCGCGTGGTCGGCAAGCCGGCGCTGACGCGCCTGAAGCTGTTCGAGGAAGGCGCGATCGAGGTGCAGGACGAAGGCAGCCAGCTGCTGTGTTCGCTGGTCGCGCCGCGCCGCGGCGAGATGGTCGTCGATTTCTGCGCGGGCGCGGGCGGCAAGACGCTCGCGCTGGGCGCGATGATGCGCTCGACCGGGCGCCTCTATGCGTTCGACGTGTCGGAGAAGCGCCTCGCGAAGCTGAAGCCGCGCCTCGCGCGCAGCGGGCTGTCGAACGTGAACCCGGTGCTGATCGACAGCGAGCACGACGCGAAGATCAAGCGGCTCGCCGGCAAGATCGACCGCGTGCTGGTCGACGCGCCGTGCAGCGGCCTCGGCACGCTGCGCCGCAATCCGGACCTGAAGTGGCGCCAGACGCGCACCGCGATCGACGAACTCACGCCGAAGCAGGCGTCGATCCTCGCGAGCGCCGCGCGCCTGGTGAAGAAGGGCGGCCGGCTCGTCTACGCCACCTGCAGCGTGCTCGACGCCGAGAACGAACGCATCGTCGAGCAGTTCCTGGCCGATCATCCCGAGTTCGTGCTGGTGCCGGCGCAGAAGGTGCTGGATGACCAGCGCATCGCGCTCGAGACCGGCGACTACCTGTCGTTGTGGCCGCACCGTCACGCGACCGACGGCTTCTTCGCCGCGGTTCTCGAACGGCGCGCCGCGCAGTAACGACTGCCCGGACTGACGATGGAAAACCTGCAGAGCCGCCTGCTGTCGCACCGGCTGGAATCGGTCATTCGTGACTTCCACCAGCCGGTGATGATCTGGCAGGCGGCGATCCTCGTCGGCGCGCTGTGTTTCGCATGGGTGACCGCGCGCTTCGTGCACGGCCGCATCGATGCACGCCGCCGGGCGGCCGGCCGCGCGCCCGGCGCGGGCGCGCAAAGCCTGAAGCGCGCGCTGTTCCCGTTGTTCGGCAGCGTCTTCGTCGGCGCCGCGCAACTCGCGTTCGACCCGTTCATGTCGACGTCGCTGCTGTCGCTGGCGCTCGTGCCGCTGTTCGGCATCGGGCTGATCTACGTGCTGTTCTTCTTCGCGCGGCGCGTGTTCGCGCGCGACGGCCACACGCATGCGTGGCTGTCGATCGTCGAGAAGATCGTGTCGACCGTCGTGTGGGCCGCGATGGTGCTGACCGTGCTGGGCATTCAGCGCGACGTGCTGGGCTGGCTCGACAGCGTGCAGTTCCGCGTCGCCAACGCGCACCTCACGCTGCTGTCGGTGATTTCCGGCGCGCTGTGGGTATGCGTGACGCTGATGGTCGCGATGTGGCTGGGCTCGGTGCTCGAGGACCGCCTCACGCGCGCAAGCACGCTCGACGCGAACCTGAAGGTCGTGCTGTCGCGGGTCGGCCGCGCGCTGCTGGTATTCGCGGCGATCCTGATCGGGCTGTCGCTGGTCGGCATCGACGTGACGGTGCTCGGCGTGTTCGGCGGCGCGGTGGGTGTCGGCCTCGGTTTCGGGCTGCAGAAGATCGCCAGCAACTACGTGTCGGGTTTCATCATCCTGCTCGACCGCTCGCTGCGGCTCGGCGACGCGATCAGCGTCGGCGGGCTGCAGGGCGTCGTCACGCAGATTCGCACACGCTACACGGTCGTGCGCGGCCTCGACGGCAACGAGACGCTGATTCCGAACGAGAAACTGATCACCGACGTCGTGCAGAACCAGTCGTCGTACCTGACGCGCGGCTACGCGAAGGTCGCGGTGCAGGTCGCGTACACCAGCGATGTCGAGCACGCGCTCGTGTTGCTCGCCGAGGCGGCCAGGGACGTGCCGCGCGTGCTGGCGGAACCGGCTCCGACCCCGTATCTGGTGGGTTTCGGTGCGGACGGGATCGACCTGGAGCTCGGTTTCTGGATCGAGGACTCGGCGAAAGGGACGTCCGGCGTGCGTTCGACCGTGAACCGCAATATCTGGCGGCTGTTCAGCGAGCACGGGATTTCGATCCCGTTCCCGCAGCGCGAAGTGCGGGTCGTGGGGCTGCCGGACAGCTTTCCTGCTACGGGCGTGGCGGTCGGCAACGGCGCGGTGGACGGGCGCGCACCGGCTGCGTAGCGCAAGCTGGCCGCCAAACGTATCGACCCCGCGGTCGAAACCGGATCGCGGGCCGTTCCGAGTCCGCCCATGGACTGCGCTGGTTGCGTCAGGGCAAGAAAATGTTCATTTTTTACAAAGACTTGGAACGGTTGAAGTAAAATTCTGGTCTACACGCGGTATGCTTTCATTTTTCTGACGCTTGGCGCGGGCCGGCGTCGCTCTCATCACAGGTAACTGCCTTGTTGAATTCCCTGCTCGATTTTCTTTCCCACGGGCTCCTGCATTTTTCGTGGTGGCAGGTCGCGCTGTTCGCGCTCGCCGTCACGCACGTCACGATCATCGGCGTGACGGTCTACCTGCACCGCTGCCAGGCGCATCGCGCACTCGAGCTGCATCCGATCGCGAGCCACTTCTTCCGCCTCTGGCTGTGGATGACGACCGGCATGCTGACGGGCCAGTGGGCCGCGATTCACCGCAAGCACCATGCGAAGTGCGAGACCGAGGAAGATCCGCACAGCCCGCAGACGCGCGGCATCTGGAAGGTGTTCCTCGAGGGCGCCGAGCTGTATCGCGCGGAAGCGAAGAATGAAGAGACGATGCGCAAGTTCAGCCACGGCACGCCGAACGACTGGATCGAACGCAACATCTACTCGAAGTACCCGATCCTCGGCGTGAGCCTGATGATGGTGATCGACGTCGCGCTGTTCGGCGTGCTCGGCCTGACCGTCTGGGCCGTGCAGATGGTCTGGATTCCGTTCTGGGCGGCTGGCGTCGTCAACGGCTTCGGTCACTTCTGGGGTTATCGCAACTTCAACTCGGCCGACGCGAGCACGAACCTGTTCCCGTGGGGCATCGTGATCGGCGGCGAAGAGCTGCACAACAACCACCACACGTTCGCGACGTCGGCGAAGCTGTCGAACAAGTGGTACGAGTTCGACATCGGCTGGATGTACATCCGCATCATGTCGGCATTCGGTCTCGCGAAGGTGAAGAAGGTCGCACCGACGCCGCGCCTGAACAAGCCGAAGACGGTGCTCGACCAGGAAACGCTGCAGGCCGTGCTGTCGAACCGCTACGAAGTGATGGCGCGCTACGGCAAGGCCGTGAAGCGCGCATACCGCCAGGAGCTTGCGCACCTGAAGGAAATCGGCGGCGAGAAGTACCAGCTGATGCGTGGTGCGCGCAAGTGGTTCCACAAGGATGCCGACGGCCTCGACGAGCCGCAGAAGAAGCTGCTGCCGGAAATCTTCGCGAACAGCCAGAAGCTGCACACGTACTTCCAGCTCCGCCAGGATCTGGCCGCGATCTGGGATCGTTCGACTGCATCGCGCGAACAGCTTCTCGCGCAATTGCAGGATTGGTGCCATCGCGCAGAACAAAGCGGCATCAAGGCGCTGCAGGAATTCGCGACGCGCCTGCGCCGCTACGCCTGATTCGAAATCGATTAGAATCTAAGGACGTCAAAAACCCCGCGTTGGCGGGGTTTTTTATTTGGACTTCCGGTTTTTGAAGGTGACCGGTTGGGCCGGATTTGTATGAGGCTTGGGGCGGCGGCGAATGGTTGCCCCGGGGCGAGCACAGGGGTGAGGCCGGAGGGGGCGCGAAGGCGCCGATGCTGGTCGACCGCGAAGCATGGGATCCAGGTGAGCGCCAAAGCGCTAACTTGGATCGACAGGAGATATGGAGATGCAATCGACGATCAAACCCGTCGAATACGATCGGCCCGTCGCAGCAGGGACCGTGTGCGGCGTGGGGCAGGCATGGGCCAAGGTGCCCGACGCACCGTCCGCCGAAGAGCGCGCTGCACTGAAGGCACGTATCAAGGCGCTGCTCGTTCGTGAAAAGGCCGTCCTGGTCGCGCACTACTACGTCGACGCCGAATTGCAGGAACTGGCCGACGAAACGGGCGGCTGTGTCGCCGACTCGCTCGAAATGGCCCGCTTCGGCCGCGATCACGACGCGCAGACACTGGTCGTCGCCGGCGTGCGCTTCATGGGCGAAACCGCGAAGATCCTGAGCCCGAACAAGCGGATCCTGATGCCCGACCTCGATGCGACCTGCTCGCTCGACCTCGGCTGCCCGGTCGACGAATTCTCGGCGTTCTGCGATGCGCATCCCGACCGTACCGTCGTCGTCTACGCGAATACCAGCGCCGCCGTGAAGGCGCGCGCGGACTGGATGGTCACGTCGTCGATCGGCCTCGAGATCGTGGCCGACCTGCATGCGCGCGGCGAGAAGATCATCTGGGCACCGGATCGCCATCTCGGCAGCTACATCCAGAAGAAAACCCGCGCGGACATGCTGTTGTGGCAAGGCTCGTGCCTCGTCCACGACGAGTTCAAGGGCATCGAACTCGACCTGCTGCGCGCCGAGTATCCGGACGCGAAGGTGCTCGTCCACCCCGAATCGCCGGAAAACGTCGTCGCACAGGCGGACGTCGTCGGCTCGACGACGCAATTGATCGACGCAGCCGTGAAATTTGACGCGACGCGCTTCATTGTCGCGACCGATCTCGGCATCCTGCACAAGATGCAGATCGCGGCGCCGGGCAAGACCTTCATCGCCGCACCGACGGCCGGCAACAGCGCAACCTGCAAGAGCTGCGCACATTGCCCGTGGATGGCGATGAACGGCCTCGCGAACCTCGCCGACGTGCTCGAACGCGGTCACAACGAGATCTTCGTCGATCCCGCGATCGGCGAGCGTGCACGTCTGCCGATCGACCGGATGCTCGACTTCGCAGCGGCGCACAAGAAGCGCGTGCAGGCGAGCGGCGATCTGCAGCGCGACCAGCAACTGTTTGCGAACGTGGGGGCTGCATGACGAACGCAGCCGTATCCCCGCTGTTCGACGTCGTCCGGGAGCAATACGGTGCGGCATTCGACGACGCGATCGCGCGCAACGTGGCCGATGCGATCGCGGAAGACGTCGGCACGGGCGACCAGACCGGGCGGCTCGTACCGGCCGGCGGGCGTCGCCGGGCGCGCATCATCGTGCGGGAAGACGCCGTGTTGTGCGGTGTACCGTGGTTCGAGGCCGTGATTGCGCGAATCGATCCGGCAATCGTCGTGCAATGGCGCTATCGCGAAGGCGACCGGATGACGCCCGATTCGACCGTCTGCGAACTCGAAGGGCCGGCGCGTGCACTGCTGACGGCCGAGCGCAACGGACTGAACTTCCTGCAATTGCTGTCGGGGGTCGCGACTGCGACGCGCCGTTACGTCGAGCGCGTCGAAGGCACGCGTGCGAAGATTCTCGATACGCGCAAGACGCTGCCCGGCCTGCGGCTCGCGCAGAAATACGCTGTGCGTGTCGGCGGCGGCGAGAACCAGCGTCTCGCGCTGTATGACGGCATCCTGATCAAGGAGAACCACATCGCAGCGGCAGGCGGTGTCGGCGAGGCGCTCGACGCGGCGTTCGCGCTGGAGTCGGGCGTGCCCGTGCAGGTCGAAGTCGAGACGCTCGCGCAACTCGATACGGCGCTCGCGCATCGCGCGCAGTCGGTACTGCTCGACAACTTCACGCTGGACATGATGCGTGAAGCGGTGCGTGTCGCGAACGGCAAGGCCGTGCTCGAAGTGTCGGGCGGCGTCAATTTCGATACGGTGCGTGCGTTCGCGGAAACGGGTGTCGACCGTATCTCGATCGGCGCGCTGACGAAGGACGTGCGCGCGACGGACTATTCGATGCGTATCGTCGACTGACCGCGCGACATACCGTCTGACGAAAAAAAGCCGCTGGCGCGCAAACGCCAGCGGCTTTTTTGTGGGCCGCAGCCGGAACGGCGTGGCGGTCAGCGGCGCGAGCGGGGCGTGAGCACGCTCGGCAGCGCCTTCGGCAGCGTGTTCGGCCAGTCGCGGCTGTAGTGCAGCCCGCGGCTTTCGCGGCGCGAGTACGCGCTTTTCACGATCAGTGTCGCCACGTCGACGAGGTTGCGCAGTTCGAGCAGGTCGCGCGTCACGCGGAAGTTCGCGTAGTACTCCTGGATCTCGTCGCGCAGCAGCGACAGCCGGTGCTTCGCGCGTTCGAGGCGCTTGTCGGTACGCACGATGCCGACGTAGTTCCACATCAGGCGGCGCAGCTCGTCCCAGTTGTGCGCAACGACGACTTCCTCGTCCGCATCCGACACGCGGCTTTCGTCCCATGCGGGCAGCGTGGCGGGTGTTTCGGCATCGAAGCCGGCCGCCTCGATCGCCCCGGCCGCCGCGCGGCCGATCACGAGGCATTCGAGCAGCGAGTTGCTCGCGAGCCGGTTCGCACCGTGGAGCCCGGTGTACGACGTTTCGCCGACCGCATACAGGCCCGCGAGATCGGTGCGCCCGGCGAGATCGGTGACGACGCCGCCGCACGTGTAGTGTGCGGCCGGCACGACGGGAATCGGCTGCTTCGCGATATCGATGCCGAATTCGAGGCAGCGCGCGTGGATCGTCGGGAAGTGCTCGCGCAGGAACGCTTCCGGCTGGTGGCTGATGTCGAGATATACGCAGTCGATCCCGCGCTTCTTGATCTCGAAGTCGATCGCGCGTGCGACGATGTCGCGCGGTGCGAGTTCGGCGCGAGGATCGTGCGCGGGCATGAAGCGCGTACCGTCGGGCAACTTCAGCAGGCCGCCTTCGCCGCGCACGGCTTCCGAGATCAGGAACGACTTTGCATACGGATGGAACAGGCAGGTCGGGTGGAACTGGATGAATTCCATGTTGGACACGCGGCAGCCCGCGCGCCACGCCATCGCGATGCCGTCGCCGGTCGCGGTGTCGGGGTTCGTCGTGTACAGGTAGACCTTGCCGGCGCCGCCGGTCGCGAGCACCGTATGCGGTGCCTCGATCGTGATCGTGCGGTCGTTGTCGACGTCGAGCGCATACAGGCCGTGACAGCGGCGGCCGGGCAGGCCGAGGCGGTCCGACGTGATCAGGTCGATCGCGTGGTGGTTCTCGAAGAACGTAATGTTCGGATGCTGGCGCGCCCGCGCCGACAGCGTCGCGAGCACCGCGTGGCCGGTCGCGTCGGCCGCGTGGATAATCCGGCGGTGGCTGTGGCCGCCTTCGCGCGTGAGGTGGAAGCCGAGCTCGGCAGCGTCGTCCTTCGTGAACGGCACGCCCTGGGAGATCAGCCATTCGATCGCTTCGCGGCCGTGCTCGACGATGTAGCGCGTCGCGCCTTCGTCGCACAGCCCGCCGCCGGCGACCAGCGTGTCGTCGACGTGGTTCTCGATGCTGTCCGCCGAATCGAGGACGGCCGCGATGCCGCCTTGCGCGTTATCGCTTGCCCCCTCCATCATCGAACGTTTCGCGATCAGCGCGACACGTCGCGTGCTGGCCAGGTTGAGTGCGACCGACAGCCCTGCCAGGCCGCTGCCGACGATCGCCACGTCGAATTTCATGCTGCATCTCCATCGTTACGCTTTTGATCTTGTGCGTTCCGGCGGCCGCAGCCGCGGAAAGGGGAGAGCATACCGCGTCGCGCCGGAGCGTGCGCGCAAAACAAAAAGCCCCGCATGTGCGGGGCTTTTCGGTCGCCGTCAGGCTGGCAGAAACCGGAGATTACTTGATCTTGGTTTCTTTGTATTCCACATGCTTGCGGACGACGGGATCGAACTTCTTGATCGCCATCTTTTCCGGCATGTTGCGCTTGTTCTTCGTGGTCGTGTAGAAGTGACCCGTACCAGCGGTCGACTCGAGCTTGATCTTGTCGCGTGCGCCTTTTGCCATGATTGTGCTCCTTGGGCTTAGGCTTCGCCGCGTGCGCGCAGGTCAGCGAGCACGGAATCGATGCCGTTCTTGTCGATCAGGCGCAGGCCGGCGTTCGAGACGCGCAGGCGCACCCAGCGGTTTTCGCTCTCTACCCAGAACCGGCGGTTTTGCAGGTTCGGCAGGAAGCGGCGCTTCGTCTTGTTGTTGGCGTGGGAAACGTTGTTGCCGCTCATCGGCGCTTTCCCAGTTACTTGGCATACGCGTGCCATGAGAGCACTCCTAATACGCTAAATTCGGGGTTCGATCGCCGATGAAGGTTCCATCGTACCGCCACGTGATCCATGGCTGCACTCAGAACGCCGAAGCCCTTACAGACAAGGCCCTTCGATGGCTAGAACTGGTTGGAAAAAAGACAGACGGCGATTCTAGCAGAAAAAGTTCAGAAAAATCAAACCTAATTTCGCATCGCCGTTGCGGCGCCCTCAGGCGGGCCGCAACCGCACAGTCTACAGCCAACCGGCCCGTGCGAACGAAAAAGTATCACTGGTGCCGATGACGACGTGATCGAGCAGCTGAACGTCGACGAGCGCGAGCGCGTCGTACAGCACGCGGGTCAGGCGCCGATCCTCGGCGCTCGGCTGCACCGCGCCCGACGGATGGTTGTGCGCGACGATCAGCGCGGCGGCGTTGTGCGCCATCGCGCTGCGCACGATCTCGCGCGGGTAGACGGCCATGCGCGTCAGCGAACCGCGCGTGATTTCCTCGGTGTCGATCAGGCCGTGGCGCGCGTCGAGGTAGACCGCGGCGAACACTTCGTACGGGCGCGCGCCGATCTTCATCCGCAGATAGTCCTCGACCGCGCCGGGCGAATCGATCAGCCGCTTCTCGCGCGCTTTCTCCTTCAGTACGCGCCGCGCGATCTCGGTGACCGCAACCAGCCGCGCGGAGCGCGCGGGGCCGATGCCGGGGTGCGCCTCGAAATCGTCGGCGGTTGCCTCGAGCAGCCCGCGCAACGTCTTGAACTGCCCGACCAGCGCGCGGGCCGTGACGAACACGTCGTGCCCCGGCTTGCCGGTGCCGAGCAACAGGGCGATCAGTTCGTCGTTGGTCAGCGCGGCCGGCCCGCGCTCCAGCAATCGCTCGCGCGGCCGCTCGGGCCGCCAGTCGCGCGGGCGGCGCTTGCGCCGGCGGATCGGGAGGCCGCGGCCGGGCGGATCGGCCGGCAGATCGGCGGTGTCGCGGCATTCGACGGGCGGCAGGGTGAGGCAGGGTGACAGCATGCTCGAAACTCCATTGGCGGCGGGCGGTATGCGCGACGTCGTCGCACTTTCCGCCTTGCGCGCTCAGGTGACTTACAATATTGGCTTTGCGCCGGGCCTTTCGGCCGTATCGGGCGCCGACCGAACGAGTAATTCATGAGCCTCATCGATCTATCCGAAGTGAAGCCCGGTTCCCACGTCACGTTGCATTACCGGCTGGCACTGGCCGACGGCGCCGACATCGTCAACACCTTCACCGACAAGCCGGCCACGCTGCTGCTCGGCGCGGGGCAACTGGCGCCGTCGCTGGAACAGATTCTGATCGGGCTCAGGGTCGGCGACCATTCGACTTTTCAGCTATCGCCCGCACAGGGGTTCGGTCCCCGCAATCCCGACATGCTCCAGCGCGTCACGCTGTCGACGCTGCGCGAGAACGGGATGGTCGGCGACGATTTCACGCCGGGCGAACTGATCGAGTTCAATGCGCCGGACGGCGGCCGGTACGCGGGGGTGCTGAAGGAAGTCAGCGAGACCTCGGCACTGTTCGACTTCAATCATCCGCTCGCGGGCCAAGCGCTCACGTTCGAAGTGAAAATCATCGGAATCCTGTAATCATGAGCACCACCGATACGCTGTCCGGGCAGACCGTCGCAGCCGACGCCGAAATCCTGCTGGCCCAGCCGCGCGGTTTCTGCGCGGGCGTCGATCGCGCGATCGAGATCGTCGAGCGCGCAATCGCGATGCACGGTGCGCCGATCTACGTTCGTCACGAGATCGTCCACAACAAGTACGTGGTCGAGGATCTGAAGAAGAAAGGCGCGATCTTCGTCGAGGAACTCGAGGAAGTGCCGGCCGGCAATACCGTGATCTTCAGTGCGCACGGTGTGTCGAAGGCCGTGCGCGACGAGGCCGACGTGCGCGGGTTGCGCATTTACGACGCAACCTGCCCGCTCGTCACGAAGGTGCACGTCGAAGTGGCGAAGATGCGCCAGGATGGCGTCGACATCGTGATGATCGGCCACAAGGGCCATCCGGAAGTCGAAGGCACGATGGGTCAGGTCGAGCGCGGCATGCATCTCGTCGAGAGCGTCGAGGACGTGCAGAAGCTCGAGCTCGCCGATCCCGAGCGCATCGCGCTCGTCACGCAGACGACGCTGTCCGTCGACGATGCAGCCGAGATCATCGGCGCGTTGAAGGCCAAGTATCCGAAAATCCGCGAGCCGAAGAAGCAGGACATCTGCTACGCGACGCAGAACCGCCAGGACGCAGTGAAGTTCATGGCGCCGCAATGCGATGTCGTGATCGTCGTCGGCAGCCCGAACAGCTCGAATTCGAGCCGCCTGCGCGAAGTGGCCGAGAAGCGCGGCGTGGACGCCTACATGGTCGATGCACCCGACCAGATCGACCCGGCATGGGTCGCGGGCAAGCGCCGCATCGGCGTGACGGCCGGCGCGTCGGCACCTGAAGTGCTCGCCCAGGCCGTGATCGCGCGTCTGCGCGAGCTCGGCGTGCGCAACGTCCGCGCGCTCGAAGGCATCGAGGAAAACGTGTCGTTTCCGCTGCCGCGCGGGTTGAACCTGCCGCCCGCCGCCTGATTGACGCAGCGCACCTGCGGACACACCGAAGCGCGCCTCCCGGCGCGCTTTTTTTTACCCGTCGGAATTGCAATCGCAACCATTCTCCGCATTCATGGTGCAACCGGGTTGCTCCCATCGTTTTCAAGCGTCTCTCAAAATTGGTTGCAATGCAGGAAAACCCCATCGAATCAGGATTATTGGCGTCCTATAAATGGAGTTACAATGCGCCCGTTTTCAGGCCTGAATGGCTTTGAAATCGGGTTTTGGCAAGGCGCGGGAGACCATTCGATGCATGTGAAGTTGGCTTACGCCGTGTCCGTCGCCGCACCGGTTGCAATGCTTGCCGGCTGCAGCAAAAAGAGCGACGGCGGGGCGGGGAGGGAGGCTGCGGTGTTCGCGGCACCGCCGGCCAGCGGCGTGCGCGTCGCCGGAACCGGTCGTGCGGCACCGTTCGCGTGCCGCATCGCGCAATTGGGCAAGGACAAGGAAAACGGGGCACGTTTGGCGATCGAGGAAATCAACGCGCTTGGCCTGGCGAACGGCCAGGCAGCGGGCACGCAGGTTGCAGCGCAGCAAGCCGCCGGTCGTGGCGTGACAGCGACCGTGCGCGCCGATCGACGCAGGCCGGCCATGGTGCCCGGCGCTGCGGGCAGCGTGCCGATGTCGCCGGCCCCCTTTCATTTCGATTCGACGAAACAGCGTGTTGCCGCGAGCCATGGTGTCGCGGCGCGCGGTCTGGTTCGTACGATGGATTCCGACGCAGTCCTGACGAATGTCGGGCGCGGCGTTCGCGGTGCCTTGCGGGGCGGCGCGACACGGAATCCGATCTGCCCGGATGCGGGGCTCGCCTCGCTCCGGACGGGAAAAGGCACGGATGCCGGGCAACCGGACGATGGCCGTCTCGGCATGCTGCCCCACGACTTCAAGGAGGCCACGAACACCGTCCTCGATGTCGTGACGATTTAGCGACGGGACTCATGACGGCACCGGAACAGTGCGGTGCCGTTTCTGTATCCGCTCCGGCGGCAGGTCCGGCCGTACAGGCCGGGCGGCGCGCGCCGGGACGATCCACCCTTACCGGTATCGACTAGTACCCGCAGTGTCGCCGAGAAGGCGCGATTCCTCGCTTACCCGCGGGGCGCACCGTCCTCCGGCAGCACGGGCCAAGGAGCTTTAAATGGATATTTTCGTCCAGCAGGTTCTCAACGGGCTGGTGCTCGGCAGTGTCTACGCCATCATCGCGTTGGGCTACACGATGGTGTACGGCATTCTCGGCATCATCAACTTCGCGCACGGCGACGTGCTGATGATCGGCGCGATGGTCGCCTTGTCGGCCATCACCGTGCTGCAGAACCATTTCCCCGGACTCGGCAACGTCGCGACGCTGACGATCGGCCTGGGCATCGCCGCCGTCGTCTGTGCGTTCGTCGGCTTCACGATCGAGCGGGTCGCATACCGGCCGCTGCGCCGCGCACCGCGCCTCGCCCCGCTGATCACCGCGATCGGCGTGTCGATCCTGCTGCAGACCGCCGCGATGATCATCTGGTCGCGCAACCCGCTGCCGTTCCCGCAATTGCTGCCGACCGATCCGATCAACGTGATCAAGGCGACCGACACGACGCCGGGCGCCGTGATCTCGGTCACTGAAATCGTGATCATCGCGGTGGCGTTCCTCGTGATGGGCGGCCTGCTGCTGCTCGTGCACAAGACCAAGCTCGGCCGCGCGATGCGCGCGATCGCCGAAAGCCCGAACACCGCGAGCCTGATGGGCGTGAACCCGAACTTCGTGATCTCGGCGACGTTCATGATCGGCTCCGCGCTCGCCGCGCTGGCCGGCGTGATGATCGCGTCCGAATACGGCAACGTGCACTTCTACATGGGCTTCATCCCCGGCATGAAGGCATTCACGGCCGCGGTGCTGGGCGGGATCGGCAACCTCGGCGGCGCAATGGTCGGCGGCGTGCTGCTCGGCCTGATCGAGCAGCTCGGGGCCGGCTACATCGGCAACCTCACGGGCGGTGTGTTCGGCAGTAACTACCAGGACGTGTTCGCCTTCGTCGTGCTGATCATCGTGCTGGTGTTCCGTCCGTCCGGCCTGTTGGGCGAACGTGTCGCGGATCGCGCGTAACGGAAGGGAGCAAACAACATGACATCCATTCAACCGATTGAATCCTCGACGTCGCTCGTCGAAGAGCGCAACACCGCCAAGACCGTCATCATCGGCATCCTGACCGCTGCGTTCGTGATCGCCGCGCCGATCATCATCGGCTCGGCCGGCGGCAACTACTGGGTCCGCGTGCTCGACTTCGCGATGCTGTACGTGATGCTCGCGCTGGGCCTGAACGTGGTGGTCGGCTTTGCCGGCCTGCTCGACCTCGGCTACATCGCGTTCTACGCGGTGGGCGCGTACACGGCGGCATTGCTGAGCTCGCCGCACCTGACCTCGCAGTTCGAGTGGATCGCGGCGCTCGCGCCGAACGGCCTGCACATCCCGTTCCTGATCATCGTGCCGATCGCGATGGCGCTGGCGGCGACCTTCGGGATCCTGCTCGGCGCGCCGACGCTGCGCCTGCGCGGCGACTACCTGGCGATCGTGACGTTGGGCTTCGGTGAAATCGTCCGGATCTTCATGAACAATCTCGACCGTCCGGTGAACATCACCAACGGCCCGAAGGGGATCACGGGCATCGATCCGGTGCACGTCGGCGGCTTCAACCTGTCGCAGACGCACTCGCTGTTCGGCCTGCAGCTGCCGTCGGTCTACATGTACTACTACCTGTTCGTGCTGTGCTCGCTGCTGGTGATCTGGGTGTGTACGCGCCTGCAGCACTCGCGTATCGGCCGTGCCTGGGCAGCCATCCGCGAAGACGAAATCGCGGCGAAGGCGATGGGCATCAACACCCGCAACGTGAAGCTGCTCGCATTCGCGATGGGCGCGTCGTTCGGCGGCCTGTCGGGCGCGATGTTCGGTGCGTTCCAGGGCTTCGTGTCGCCCGAGTCGTTCACGTTCTGGGAATCGATCGTCGTGCTCGCCTGCGTGGTGCTCGGCGGCATGGGCCACATCCCGGGTGTGATCCTGGGCGCGGTGCTGCTCGCGATCTTCCCGGAATTCCTGCGCTCGACGATGAGCCCGCTGCAGCACGCGCTGTTCGGTCATGACGTCGTCGATACGGAAGTGATCCGTCAGGCGCTGTACGGCCTCGCGATGGTGGTCATCATGCTGTACCGCTCGGAAGGCCTGTGGCCCGCGCCGAAGCATGAGGACAAGATCGCGAAACTGGCGAAGCGCAACAGCAAGAAGCCGGTGCGCGCTTAACCTACGGACACAGGGGATATACACATGAGCGACAAGCAAATCCGACTGTCCGTCAAGGGCGTGAACAAGCGCTTCGGTGGCCTGCAGGCGCTGTCCGACGTCGGTCTCGAGATCAAGGAAGGCGAGATCTACGGGCTGATCGGCCCGAACGGCGCCGGCAAGACGACGTTCTTCAACGTGATCACGGGCCTCTACACGCCGGACTCCGGCGAGTTCAAGCTCGACGGCTCGGAATACAAGCCGACCGCGGTGCACCAGGTCGCGAAGACGGGCATCGCGCGCACGTTCCAGAACATCCGCCTGTTCGGCGGGATGACGGCCCTCGAGAACGTGATGGTGGGCCGCCACGTGCGCACCAAGCACGGGCTGCTCGGCGCGGTGTTCCAGACGCCGGCCGAACGCCAGGAAGAGCGCGAGATCAAGGAACGCGCGATCGAGCTGCTCGAATACGTCGGCGTGCTGCAGTACGCCGACTACACGTCGCGCAACCTGTCGTACGGCCACCAGCGCCGGCTGGAAATCGCGCGCGCATTGGCGACCGACCCGAAGCTGCTCGCGCTCGACGAGCCGGCGGCCGGGATGAACGCGACCGAGAAGGTCGAACTCACGCGCCTGCTCGACAAGATCCGTTCGGACGGCCGCACGATCCTGCTGATCGAGCACGACGTGAAGCTCGTGATGGGATTGTGCAACCGGATGACGGTGCTCGATTACGGCAAGGTGATCGCCGAGGGTCTGCCGCAGGACGTGCAGAAGAATCCGAAGGTGATTGAGGCATATCTCGGCGCAGGGGTGCACTGATGGCAGCGGCAATGTTGAAAATCAAGGGCTTGCAGGTCAACTACGGCGGCATCCAGGCCGTCAAGGGCGTTGACATGGAAGTCCGTCAGGGCGAGCTCGTGACGCTGATCGGCGCGAACGGCGCAGGCAAGACCACGACGATGAAGGCGATCACGGGTCTCAAGGCGTATTCGGCGGGCGACATCGAGTACGACGGCAAGTCGATCAAGGGCGTGCCGACTCACGAACTGCTCAAGCGCGGCCTCGCGATGGTGCCGGAAGGCCGCGGGATCTTCGCGCGGATGTCGATCGTCGAGAACATGCAGATGGGCGCATACCTGCGCAACGACACCGAGCAGATCAAGAAGGACGTCGACCGTATGTTCGGCTTTTTCCCGCGCCTGAAGGAGCGTGCGACGCAGCTCGCGGGCACGCTGTCGGGCGGCGAGCAGCAGATGCTGGCGATGTCGCGCGCGATCCTGTCGAAGCCGAAGCTGCTGCTGCTCGACGAGCCGTCGATGGGCCTGTCGCCGATCATGGTCGAGAAGATCTTCGAAGTGGTGCGCGAGATCTCGAAGGAGGGGATCACGGTGCTGCTCGTCGAGCAGAACGCACGCCTCGCGCTGCAGGCGGCCGACCGTGGTTACGTGATGGATTCGGGCACGGTCACGATGGAAGGCGATGCGAAGCAGATGCTCGACGATCCGAAGGTGCGTGCCGCGTATCTCGGTGAATGAGTGAGTGAATGAGCGGGCCCGATGGCGCGCGACGGCAGGTGCCGGGCGCGTCGCACACGGGCTTTCGAAAGGCTGTCACGGGATGCCGTGACAGCCTTTTTTTCGTGTCGTGCCATTCGAATCGAACTTGTGCGTTCGGATGCGACTCCATTCGACTGTTACGCCGCGCACGCGGCGCGGGGGCGATGGGGCGGCCACCCGCAGCGGGTCGTCCGCAGCCGGTCGCCCGAAGCCGGTCGCCTGCAAACCGACACACGGGCCGTGTAGCATCGACGGCCCCTCGGGACATGGAGAGCACGCATGAGTCTGGACTACGGTTTCGTGAAGGCGAAGGTGACATCGGTGGCGAAGCTGAAGGGCTCGCCGCACGGCAGCGAGATCCAGTATCACATCCACCTGACGCTGGCGTTGCCGGGCGGCAACTGGGACGTCGCGATCAACGTCGGCACCAGCGACGCGGACGACTTGCTGAACTACAAGCTCGTCTACGATTTCCACCACCCGATCACGCAGACGCTCGCGGCCGCGACCGAAGGTTATACCGACCTGACGGGGCAGGCCGCATTGCCCGCGCTCGACTACTTGCGCAGCGACATCCTGAACGAAACGGGGGCGTGGCGCGCGAGCGCCGTGATGGACGGCACCGAGAATCCGGAGCCGATCCCGTCGCTGCTGCGGCTCGTGAACGCCGCGCAGTCGCAGGGGCTCGACGTCGTCGTGTTCGGCCGCTCGTATGCCGAAGGCAACGGCATCCACGACACGCACATGAACCAGGGTTCGACCGGCTCGAACTACGTGCACCGTGCGGGCGACGACCACAACGACCACAACGACGTCTGGCAGGACGGCGCGCTGATCGTGCGCGTGAGCGACACGCAGTGGGCCGCCTATTTCGCCGCGTTCGAGCAGCAGGCCGTGCCGACCGACGCGCTCGGCAATCCGCTGCCGGGCGCGGGGCCGATCACGCGCTGAGATCGCCGGCGGCCGGCTGTCGCGTCATGCGGCCGGCAGCGTCTTGCCGAACGAGATGCGTTCCTCGACGCGGTAGCCGAGCGCCGCGTAGAAGCGGCACGCGTCGTCGTTGCCCGGCAGCACCTGCAGGTTGATCTTCAGGCAGCCGCGCGCGGCGAGCGCGCGTTCCGCATGCGCGATCAGCGCGCGGCCGATGCCGAGCCGCCGCGCGTCGTTCGATACGCCGAACGAGTAGAGCCAGCCGCGATGTCCGTCGAAACCCGCCATCAGCGTGCCGACGACGCGTGCGCCGCTGGTCGCGACGAAAAACAGCTCCGGCTGCGTCGCGAGCTTCAGCTCGATCGATCGCAGCGGATCGCGGTGCGGCGGCGCACCGGCTTCGTCGTACTGCGGGAACGCATCGCGCCATACCGCGAGCACGGCATCGGTGTCGGCGCGTTCGAACGGGCGGATTGCGACAGCATCGGCGGCGGCATCCATCGGCGGGCTCTCCTCAGAGTGTGTCGAGAACCGACCGCAGCATCGCCATCATCTGGTCGATCTCTTCGGTCGTCACGTTCAGTGCGGGCATGAAGCGCAGCAGGTTCGGCCGCGCGGCGTTCAGCAGCAGGCCGTCGGGCTGCATGTCGCGTGCCTTCTCGACGATCTGCGGGCCGATGTCCTTGCCGAGCAGCAGCGCGCGCAGCAGGCCTTCGCCGCGTTCGCCTTCGAAACCGCGCTCTTCCGACAGTTCGAGCAGCTTGCGCTTCAGGTATTCGCTGCGCGCGCGCACGCCTTCGAGGAAGCCGGGCGCGACGAGCTGCGAGATCACCGAATAGCCGACCGCCGTCATCAGCGGGTTGCCGTTGTACGTGCCGCCCTGGTCGCCGGCCTCGAACACCGCGACCTCGGCCTTCGACAGCAGCGCGCCGAGCGGGGCGCCGCCGCCGATGCCTTTCGCGAGCGTCATGACGTCCGGCTCGATGCCGGACAGCTCGTATGCGAACAGCGTGCCCGCGCGGCCGCAGCCGCTTTGCACCTCGTCGACGATCAGCAGCAGGTTGTGCTGTTTCGTCAGCGCGCGCAGCGCCTGCATGAATTCGCGCGTCGCCGGAATCACGCCGCCTTCACCCTGGATCGGCTCGAGCATCACCGCGACGGTCTTGTCGGTGATCAGCCTCTCGACCGAGTTGATGTCGTTGAGCTCGGCCTTCGGGAAACCCGGCACCTGCGGTGCGTAGATCGTGTCCCAGCCCGGCTTGCCGCTGGCCGACATCGTCGCGAGCGTGCGGCCGTGGAAGCTGTGGTCGAACGTGATGATCTCGTAGGCGCCGTTCTTGAACTTGCGGCCCCACTTGCGCGCGAGCTTGATCGCGCCTTCGTTTGCCTCCGCGCCGCTGTTCGTGAAGAACACCTTGTCGAACACGCTGTGCTGCGTGAGCAGGCCCGCGAGCTTCGCCATCGGTTCGTTGTAGAACGCGGGCGACGGGTTCAGCAGCTTTTCCGCCTGCGTCTTCAGCGCCTCGACGATGCCGTCGTTGCAGTGGCCGAGGCTGTTGACGGCCCAGCCCTGGATGAAGTCCAGGTAGCGCTTGCCCGTGTGATCGTAGAGCCACGAACCCTTGCCGTGCGTAAACACGATGTCGGGGCGGTTCGTGATGTACATCAGCGAGTCGATCGGATAATCGTTCAGGGGCATGGCAGCAGACTCCAGCGGGCGTTGAAAGGGAAACAGGCAATAAAAAAGCCACGGAAGGCCGTGGCTGGTGGGTCGAACAGCTTGTGCGTAACCGGTGAAGCGGTGTGGGGGTTACGCGCGAGTCCGTGACGAGCCTGCGGCATCCGGGCGGAGCGGCGAGCGGCGACGTCGAAGGGCGGACAGGAAGCAGTTCATGTGCGCAAGCATAAGGCATCCCGCGCCTCACTGTAAACCGCCGCGATGCCACGGATGTGACATCGCGGTGCGCGACGCGGGACGCGGATGCGCGGGTGTCAGACCGGATGCGCGAGATCGGCGGCGCTCGTGAACGAGTCGGCGTAGAACTCGTCAGCCGGCAGCGCGTGATGCTGCGTGAAGTCGCGTTGCGCGGATTCGACCATCACCGGCGCGCCGCACGCGTAGACCTGGTAGCCCGACAGGTCGGGCAGATCCTCGATCACCGCGCGATGGACGAAGCCGGTGCGGCCCGTCCACTGGTCGCCGGCGTCCGGCTCGGAGAGCACCGGCACGTACTTGAAGTTCGGGATCTCGCGTGCCCACTGCTCGGCGAGCTCGTCGAGGTAGATGTCCTTCTTGCGGCGCGCGCCCCAGTAGAGCGTCATCGGGCGCGTGATGCCCGTGTGCTTCACGTGCTCGATGATCGCCTTGATCGGTGCGAAGCCCGTGCCCGATGCGAGCAGCACGATCGGCTTGTCGGAATCCTCGCGCAGGAAGAACGTGCCGAGCGGGCCTTCGAAGCGCAGGATGTCGCGCTCCTTCATTGCGCCGAACACGTGGTCGG
This sequence comes from Burkholderia sp. COPS, assembly GCF_019425585.1. Lineage (NCBI taxonomy): Bacteria > Pseudomonadati > Pseudomonadota > Betaproteobacteria > Burkholderiales > Burkholderiaceae > Burkholderia > Burkholderia sp. COPS. Next base: position 44,349 of record NZ_WIXR01000018.1, read on the forward strand.
TGAACTTGCCGCCCGGCATGTGGCGGATGTGCAGCTCGATCGGGCCTTCCTCGTGCGGCGCGTTCGCCATCGAGTAGCTGCGGCGCGAGCCGTCCTTCAGGATGAACTCGACGTACTGGCCCGCGAGATACTGCAGGCGTTCGTTGGCGGGCAGCTGCAGCTTCACGACCATCACGTCGTCGGCCTTGCGTTCGAGCGCGGCGATCCGGCACGGCAGCTTCTTGACCTGCACGCCGTCGACGCCGGCGATTTCGCGCACGTCGATTTCGAGATCGCACTGCGCCTTCGAGCAGCACAGCAGCGCGAGGCCGCGCGTGCGCTCGTCGTTGGACAGCGCCGACGCGGCGTGCGGGCCCTGTTCGATCTGGCCCGACACGATCTGGCCCTTGCAGGAGCCGCACGCGCCGTTCTTGCAGCCGTACGGCAGATGGACGTTCTGGCGCAGCGCAGCCGCCAGCACGGTTTCGTCCGACTCGACCTGGAATTGCCGGCCGCTTTGCTTGAGAGTGACGTTGAATGCCATAGAACCAAACTAGAACAAAATGTGGGGACCGTGCATGTCGGGCACGGCAGCTACAATGCAAGCCCGTTGCGCGTCGCGCAACGGTGGCTACTGATTTCGCAACCAACATGATCGCGACTCGAATCCTGCGCCGGCCGCGCGCACTGATCGTCGGCTGCGGCGACGTCGGCATGCGCTGCGTCGCGCAATGGCGCGACACGCACCGCAACCTGCGGATCTTCGCGCTGACGAGCCACCCGGCCCGCCGCGACGAACTGCGTGCCGCGGGCGCGACGCCGATCGTCGGCGACCTCGATCGCCGGGCGACGCTCGGCCGCCTCGCGGGCCTGGCCCGCACGATCCTGCATCTCGCGCCGCCGCCATCCGACGGCCGCGACGACCGGCGCACGCGTGCGCTGATTGCCGCAACGACCGTGCCTGCGCGTCGGCCTTCGACTCCGCCGGCACCGGCGGTCGGCCGGCTCCGAACGCTGCGCACCGCTGCACGGCAGGCCGGCGCACCCGTTCGGGGAGCGCGTATTGTACCCGACGGCCTTCGCGCGCCGAGGCTCGTCTACGCGAGCACGACGGGCGTATACGGCGACTGCGGCGGCGCGCGCATCGACGAGACGCAGCCCTTGCGCCCCGCGAATCCGCGCGCGTTCCGACGCGTGTCGGCCGAGCGGCAACTGCGCGCGGCGACGGTGCGCGGCGTGCTGTCCGCGCGCATCGTGCGCATTCCGGGCATCTACGCGGCGAACCGCCTGCCGGTCGCACGGCTCGAGCGCGGCACGCCGGCACTCGAACCGGCCGACGACGTCTACACGAACCACATCCACGCGGACGATCTCGCGGCGATCCTGCGCCGCGCGGCCGAACGCGGCAAGCCGGCGCGCGCCGTGCACGCGTCGGACGACAGCGAACTGCGGATGGGGGAATATTTCGACCGGGTCGCGCAGGCGCTTGGCCTGCCGAGGCCGCCACGCGTCAGCCGCGCGGACGCCGAGCGCCAGCTCGAGCCGACCCTGCTGTCGTTCATGCGCGAGTCGCGGCGCCTGTCCAACGCACGGCTCAAGGCCGAATTGTGCGTGACGTTGCGGTATCCGACCGTAGACGATTTCCTTCAAACGCTCGCGCCGGGCAGCGCATCAGGTCAGCGCCGGTAATGCCTCGATCAGCAGGAAGCACAGCAGCGCGCCGATCAGCGCGCCAATCAGGTTCGGATGATATTTGTGCTTCGCGTGCATCATGGCCAGCAGGCCGCCGATCACGATGACACCGACGACCGCGAACGCGATCATCATGTACGACAGTTCGAAAGTATGGTTGACGTTCATGGTATCTCCCCCTGCATCGCTGCTCGTGCAGCTTGTAATTTCAGTATAGCGGGGGAACATGCGGCCGAGACGCGGCCGGGCACCGAACGGTCGTGCGGATTTTCCCTTACAGGGTTTTGACGGGATTGCGCAGCGCTGAAAGGTCGGCGTCATCGAGCCAGCGCCACGCACCCGGCGCGAGATCGCCCGGCAGCGCGAAGCCGCCGATGCTTTCGCGATGCAGCGCTTCGACGCGATTGCTCGCCGCCGCGACCATGCGCTTGACCTGGTGATACTTGCCTTCGAGGACGGTCAGCGCGAGCGCATGCGGTGCGCGCGCGTCGGCGGCGACCGCCGCGATCGGCTTCGGCTCGCCGTGCAGCTGCACGCCGGTGCGCAGCGCATTCAGCTGCGTGTCGTCGAGCGGGTGGCGCACGGTCGCCATGTAGGTTTTCGGCACCTTGCGCTTCGGCGACGTGTACGCGTGCACGAACTGGCCGTCGTCCGACAGCAGCAGCAGGCCCGTCGTGTCCTGGTCGAGACGTCCGACGCACTGCACGCCGCGCGCGACGAGCGGTGCGGGCAACAGGCTGAACACGCTCGCGTGGTGTTGGGGGTCGCGCGAACACTCGTAGCCGGCCGGTTTGTTGAGCGCGAGATATGCGCGCGCGTGGAACGGCCACGCCGTATCGTCGACCGAGAACACAAGGCCGTCGGTATCGAACGCGGCGTCGGGGTCGGTCGCGCACGCGCCCGCCACGCTGACGCGGCCCGCTTCGATCAGGCCGCGGCACTGGCGGCGCGAGCCGAAGCCCTGGGTGTAGAGAATGCTTTCGAGATCCATAGCGCGCGCATTCTATCAAGCGGCGGCGCGCGGCCGGCGTGAACCCGCATGCGCTGGTAAGCTGCCGGTACGCCGCGCGGGGCGCGGCGCCCGTTCACTCTTCACGGAAAGTCCATGCCTTTCGCTTCGTTCCCGTTCGGCCGCAAGGCTGCCGCCGTCATCCTCGCCGCAACCGTCTCGTCGGTTGCGTTCGCGCACGCGCATCTCGCGAAGAGCGACCCGGCGGCGGGCGCGGCGGTGGCCGCCGCACCGGCAGCCGTCACGATCGATTTCACCGAGCCGCTGGAGCCGGCGTTCAGCTCGATCGTCGTCGTCGACGGCAACGGCAAGACGGTGTCGGACGGCCGTGCGCGCATCGACGCGTCGAACCGCAAGCGGATGACGGTGCCGCTCACGGCGGCCGGCACGGGCGCCTATACGGTGAAATGGGTGGCCGTCGCGACCGACGGGCACCGCACGCAGGGCGCGTACGGCTTCAGCGTGAAGTGACGTGACGCAACGGCGGCGGCAGGCCCGTGCCAGGGCTGCCGTCGCTTCCATTCGACAGGGAGTCCCGCATGAATCCGACGACGCTCGACGCACTCGCCGATTTTCCCCGTCAGCTCGAAGCGCATTTCGCAGCCGTCCCGGACGGCTACGCGCGCTGGACGCCCGATGACTGGGCCGGAATCCCGAGCGAGCACTTCTCGCCGCTCGGGCAGCTCTGCCACGTGCGCGACATCGAGACCGACGGTTATCACGTGCGGCTGCGGCGGATGCTCGAGGAAGACCGGCCGCTGCTCGTATCGATCGATGGCGACGCGCTCGCGATCGAGCGCCGCTACAACGACGCGTATGCGTCCGACGTGCTCGCGGCGATCCGCGAAGCACGGCGCGAGACGCTGGACCTCGTGTCGCGCCTCACGCCCGAACAGCTCGCACGCACCGGGGAGTTCGACGGTTACGGCTCGCTGACCGTGCGCGGGCTCGTCCACTACCTGTGCAGCCACGACCAGCAGCATCTGGCCGGCATGCAATGGCTGCTCGGCAAGATCGACGCGGCGCTGTACGCGCGCTGAGCCGGCCGGCATCCGCGGCATCGGTCGGCGATTCCGGAATCCTGTCGGTGCGGCAGGCCACATTACGCTGCGGCGATTGGACGGATTTTCTGGATAATCCATCCAGCCGCGACCGGCTGACCGGTGCGTCGCGCGTGCCTACACTCCAGGATTCGTTCATCGAGAAAAGGAGTCCACCGTGGCAATTCATACGCTCGCAGACAAGGTCGTCCTGATCGCAGGCGGCGCAAAGAATCTCGGCGGCCTGATCGCCCGGGATTTGGCGAGCCACGGCGCGAAGGCAGTGGCGATTCACTACAACAGCGCCGCATCGCAGGCACAGGCCGAGGAGACGGCTGCCGCAGTGCGCGCGGCCGGCGCGGAGGCTGCCACGTTCCAGGGCGACCTGACGACGGCCGCCGCGGTCGAGAAGCTGTTCGACGACGCGAAACAGCGCTTCGGCAAGATCGACATCGCGATCAACACGGTCGGCAAGGTGCTGAAGAAGCCGTTCACCGAGATCAGCGAGGCCGAGTACGACGAGATGTTCGCGGTCAACAGCAAGTCGGCGTTTTTCTTCATCAAGGAAGCGGGGCGGCACCTCGAGGATCACGGCAAGCTCGTCACGCTCGTGACGTCGCTGCTCGGCGCGTTCACGCCGTTCTATGCGGCGTACGAAGGATCGAAGGCGCCGGTCGAGCATTTCACGCGTGCGGCGTCGAAGGAGTACGGCGCGCGCGGGATCTCGGTGACGGCCGTCGGGCCGGGTCCGATGGACACGCCGTTCTTCTATCCGGCCGAGGGCGCCGATGCGGTCGCTTATCACAAGACGGCGGCCGCGCTGTCGCCGTTCAGCAAGACGGGGCTGACCGACATCGAGGACGTCGTGCCGTTCATTCGCCATCTCGTCACCGAAGGCTGGTGGATCACGGGCCAGACGATCCTGATCAACGGCGGCTATACGACCAAATAAGCGACCAAGTAACCGGCCGGGTAACGCGCCGCTTCGGCGGACGTCGCGGGGTGCGGCGTGCACCGCAATGGCGCGTTTGCGTGGACAATGGACGGGCGCGCGGCCTCGCGGCTGCGCGCCCGTTTTTCCGTGCCGCCGAACCTTGCCGCGACGCGCGACAGCCGGCGGCGACGCGTTTCCGAACCTACGTTCCCTGCCGATGGACAAGCTGGATCAGGTCAGAATCTTCCTGCAGGTTGCCGAGATGGGCAGCTTCATCAAGGCCGCGCACGCGCTCGACGTGCCGCGCGCGACCGTGTCGGCGGCCGTCCAGCAGCTCGAGACGGGGCTCGGCACGCGCCTCCTGCATCGCACGACGCGCCAGGTGCAGCTGACGGCCGACGGCGCGTTGCTGCTCGAACGCGGCCGGCGCCTGCTCGCGGAAGCCGACGAACTCGACCGCCTGTTCCGCCGCCGCGACCGCGACGTGATCGGCCGGCTGAACGTCGACGTGCCGAGCCGGATCGCGCGCCGCATGGTGGCGCCCGCGCTGCCGTCGCTGTTTCGCCGTTACCCGAAGCTGCAACTGTCGCTCGGCTCGACGGATCGGTCGATCGACCTGGTGCAGGAGGGCGTCGACTGCGCGATCCGCGTCGGGCGGCTCGCGGACAGCAGTCTCGTCGTGCGGCCGCTCGGGCAGTTCACGCTGATCAACTGCGCGAGCCCCGACTACCTGCGCGAATGCGGCGTGCCCGAGCATCCGGATGCGCTCGCGCACGGACACTGGGCGATCGGCTATGCGTCGCCGACGACCGGGCGTGAACTCGACTGGGAATACTGTTCGGACGGCCAGCGGTACACCCTCACGCTGCCGAGCCGCGTGATCGTCAACAACGCCGAAACCTATATCGCCAGCTGCATCGCCGGGATGGGGCTGATCCAGATTCCGCGCTTCGACGTCGAGCATCTGCTCGACAGCGGGGCGCTGGTCGACGTGATGCCCGGCCACCGTGCCGCGCCGATGGACGTGTCGGCCGTGTATCCGCATCGCCGGCACCGGTCGAGACGGCTCAACGCGTTCATCGAATGGTTCGCGGAGTTGATGGCGGATGCGCTGAACGGCACGGGCGCGACCGCGACCGGCGACTGAGGACCGGCGACCGAAAGGGGCGCCGCGCCCGCACGCGCCGACCGCGATCGGCGGGGGCGCGCCGGCGGCATTCGACATCCATTGCGACCGGCGCGCGTTCAGTCGGCGTGTGCGGAGAACTGCCGCGTGCGCCCGGTGGCCCGCACCGCGTCGATCAGCGCGGCGCCGGCGTCGCCGGGCTTCGACGCGAACGCGTAAAAGCGCGCGGCCGGCAACGCCGGCAGGCCGTCTTGCGGCCCGCATTCGCGCAAGCCGTCGCGCAGCTGGCTGCGCGCCAGCGCGGTGACCGCGAAGCCGGCGAGCGCGGCCGACACGCAGCCGGCCATGCTGCCGCTCTCGAACAGCACGCGAAACGGGCGCAGCGCGGCGGCGAGTGCCGCGACGGCGGCTTCGCGATAAACGCACGGCTGCGGAAACAGCGCGAGCGGCACGTCGCCACCGGCGTCGAGCGTGCGATCCGACGCGAACGCCCACACGAGCGGCTCTTCCCACAGCAGTTCGCCCGGCGTGTCGACCTGCCGGCACTGCTTGCCGAACACGACGTCGAGCCGGCCGAGCGTCTGCTCGCGCAGCAGCGACGCGGTGATGCCGACCTTCAGTTCGATCGACGTGCGCGGGTGGCGGTCGCGAAACGTGCGCAGCACATGCGGCAGCCACGCGCCCGCGAAATCCTCCGACGCGCCGACCCGCAGCGGCCCGTGCGCCGGCGCGCCGCGCAGCCTCGCGCGCACTTCGCGCTCCATGTCGACGATGTTGCGCGCGTATGCGTACAGCGTGTCGCCGGCCGGCGTGAGCGCGATGCGGCGCGTCGTGCGCGCGAGCAGCACCGTGCCGGCCGCCTGTTCGAGCCGCTTGATGTGGCCGCTGACGGCGGACGGTGTCAACGCAAGCCGTTCCGCGGCCGGCGCGAACCCGCGGCTGTCGACGACTTCGAGGAAGGTGCGCAGCAGCGTGATGTCGAGCGCGGTCGACGCGGGATCGGTCAGCGGTTCCATGGTTCGATTCAACACAATATGCGAAGAGTGAACAATGATACTCCGCGAATCGTGATGAACGATCGGCCTACCATCGTCCACTCGGATCGACTCAACGGAGTGCACGATGACGACCTACGCGCATGCGACGACCGCGTCGCTCGATATTGCCTATCTCGAATGGAACCCGCGCGGCGAGCGCGTGGCGGTACTGCTGCACGGCTGGCCGGACAGCCCGATCGGCTGGGGTGCCGTGGCGGCGACGCTTGCCGCGCGCGGCTACCGCGTGCTCGCGCCTGCGCTGCGCGGCTTTGCGCCGACGCGCTTTCGTGACGTATCCGTGCCGCGCAGCGGCCAGCTCGCGGCGCTCGGTCGAGATGTGCTCGACTTCGTCGATACGCTCGGCCTCGAGCGACCCGTGCTGGTCGGGCACGACTGGGGCGCCCGGGCGGCCGCGAACGCGTGCGGGCTGCGCGATGACGCCGCATCGCATCTCGTGATGCTGTCGGTCGGATACGGCACCAACGACCCCGGGCAGCCGCTGTCGCTGCAGCAGGCGCGCAATTACTGGTATCACTGGTTCATGGCGACGCCGCGCGGCGAGCAGGCGTTGCGCGACGATCGCCGCGCGTTTGCCCGTTTGATGTGGGACACGTGGTCGCCACCGGGCTGGTATCGCGACGGCGATTTCGAGGCGGCGGCAGCCGCGTTCGACGGGCCCGACTGGATCGATGTCGTCCTGCACTCGTATCGGCATCGGTGGGGATTCGCGCCGGGCGCGCCGGCCCACGCCGGTGACGAAGCGCGCTTGAATCCCGCGCCGGTGCTGGCATTGCCGACACTGGTGCTGCACGGCGGCGCGGATACCTGCAATCATCCGGACAGCTCGGCCGGGCGTGAGCGCTTCTTCACGGGCCGCTACGCGCGGCAGGTGCTGGACGGTGTCGGCCACTTTCCGCAGCGCGAGGCGCCGGCGGCGGTTGCGGAAGCGATCCTCGGGTTCTGCGAGCCGCGCTGATGCGCGTCGGCGTGCCCGGCGCCGGGCGCGCACCGGATCAACTGCCGACGCGGGCGGCCAGCAGGTCGGCGAGGCCGATGTTCCTGAACATCTCGCGGCGCACGCGATCGCCGACGCGGAACACTTCCTCCGCGCCGTCCTGCGACGGATCGACGAATACGCGGTACGGACGCTTGCCGGCGGGTGCGGCGACGATGTCGGCAATCGCCGTCGCGACGGTGCCGGCATCGGCGTCTGCCGGTTCGAGCGCGGCGAGGCCCTGCAGCGCCTGCCCGGCGACGCCCGCATAGGGGCCGTCGTCGTAGGCGGCCTGCACGGCCGCATCGGCCGGCTTGCCCGCATGGGCGAAGTGATTCGTGCCCTGGGTGAAGGCGCCCGGCACGACGATCGACGTCTCGATACCCCAGCGGGCGAGTTCGGCGGCATAGGACACCGCGAGCGAATCCATCGCGGCCTTCGCGGCGAAGTAAGGAGCGAGGAACGGCGGCGTGCCGCCGCGTGCGGAGGACGACGACACCCAGACGAGCAGGCCGCGGCCCTGACGGCGCAGGTGCGGCAGCGCCGCGCGGTTGACGCGCTGGGTCGATACGACGTTGATGTCGTAGAGCTGGGCGATCTGCTCGGGCGTGAACGCTTCGGCCGGACCGAACACCATGTGGCCGGCATTGTGGACGATGACGTCCAGGCGGCCGTTGTCCGCGATCACGCGATCGATGGCGGCAGCGACGGACGCGTCGTCGCCGACGTCGAGCTCGACGGTGCGCAGGTCGACCCCGTGCTCCTGCGCGTAGGCCGCAATGGCGGCGACGCGCGGCGCGTTGCGGCCGCTGCTTTCGCGCATCGACGCGTAGACGGTATGGCCGGCGCGGGCGAGCGCCTGGGCCGTCAGCAGGCCGAAGCCGCTGGACGCACCCGTGACGAGAATGACTTCCTTCATGATCTTTCTCCGGTAAGCGAGGGGCGAGGCAGGCGGCCCGTCAGCACATGCCGCCGTTGGCGCGCAGGATCTGGCCGTTGACCCACGCGCCGTCGGGGCCGGCGAGGAATGCGACGACGCGCGCGATGTCGTCGGGCTGGCCGAGCCGCTCGAGCGGGTTCAGCTTCGCGAGCCGATCGACGAGTTCGGGGCTCTTGCCCTGCAGGAACAACTCGGTCGCGACCGGTCCCGGCGCGACGGCATTCACGCGAATGCCGCGCCCGCGCATTTCCTGCGCGAGCACCTGAGTCAGGCTTTCGACTGCCGCCTTGCTGGCGACGTACACGCCGTAAGTCGGCATGCGCATGCCGATCACGCTGGTCGACAGGTTGATGATGCGTCCCCCGTCGCGCACCCGCCTGGCCGCTTCGCGGCATACGTTGAAGGTGCCTTTCACGTTGATGGCGATCGTTTCGTCGAAGAGCGCATCGTCGCAGTCGGCGATGGTCGCCAGCTTCATCACGCCCGCGGAATTGACCACGACATCCACGCCGCCGAATGCCTCTTGCGCGGCGTCGAACAGCGCGGCCACGGCCGCCGGGTCGGCGACGTTCGCCTGTACCGCGACGGCATGGCCGCCGTCGGCGACGATCGCGTCGACCACTTCGCGGGCCGGGCCGGCGCTCCCTGCATAGTTGACGATGACCCGGAAGCCGTCCCGGGCGAGCTGGCGCGCGATTTCCGCGCCGATGCCGCGCGACGAACCCGTGACGAGGGCGACCTGTTCCGATGTGCTCATGTCCTGCTCCTTGGTTTGTGAGTGCCGTGCGATCCGGCGACAGGACTAATGTAGGCTTCCTCGGTCAATAAAAATAATGAATAATCGGAAGATCATGAATGACTGAAAGTATGTCTTATGGCATTCGACAGCAGGCTTTTGAGCGGGATCGGCGTACTCTCGGCGGTGATCGAGGCGGGCACCTTCGCGCGCGCCGGCGAGGCGATGGGGCTGACGCAGCCGGCGGTGAGCCGTGCCGTTGCCCGGCTGGAAGAGCGCGTCGGCATCCGGATCTTCAACCGCACGGCGCGCGCGATCACGCTGACCGACGAGGGCCGGCGTTTCTATGAGGCGGTCGCGCCGCTGCTGGCCGGCATCGAGGAGGCGGCGATCGACGCCGGCCAGTCGAAGGCGCGTGTCAGGGGGCGGCTGCGCGTCAATGTCGACGCGACCTTCGGCCACTACGTGCTGGCACCGAGGATGGCGGAGTTTCTCGACCGCTTCCCCGACCTGTCCGTCGAGATCAGCGTGCGCGACCGGATGGGCGACCTCGTCGCCGACGGGTTCGACGTGGCCGTGCGATTCGGCGTTCCGGAGCCGTCGTCGTATCGTGCGCGGCTGCTGCTGGAAACGCGCGTGCTCACCTGCGCGTCGACAGCCTATGTCGCGCGTCATGGCGAACCGCGGCATCCGCGGGACCTCGCGGACGGGCACCGTTGCGTGCTGATCCGCGACCCGGTGACGGGGCGGCCATTCGAATGGGAATTCCATCGCGGCAAGGAAGTGGTGCCGTTCGATGCCGCCGGCCGGCTGATGGTCAACGATACGGGCATGCTGCTCGGTGCGTGCCTGGGCGGCGTGGGGATTGCGCAATTACTGGAACTCTATGCGCGGGACATCCTGGCTGAAGGGCGGCTGGTGCTGCTGTTGCCGGAATGGGCGGACGAGACGTTCCCGCTTTACGCGTATCACCACGCGTCAAACCTCGTCTCGGCGAAGGTGAGGGTGTTTCTCGACTTCGTTCGCGAACTGATGGCCTGAGCGCGAGGCACGGCCGGCGGCCGGCGCTTCATTCGGTGCGATGCGGGATGTTGTCCGGGAACGGATACGGTGCGTGCGGGCCGGGCCAGTCAGGCACCGGCGGCGCGGTCAGGACGTCGCATCCGCCCAGCATGAGCGACAGCGCCACGGCGAGCACGCGGCGGCGCAGCGGGGATGAAATCGTGCGCATGGACATGGCGTGCCTCCGTGCCGCGCGTCCTCATGATGCTTGGACTGTTGCGCGGGGGCGCGCGTTGCGGCGCGGGCGGCAAAAACAAAAAACCCGCGAAGCGGCGAGCTTGCGCGGGTTTCGACAGATGCAGCGCACGACGCTGCGAAATACTGGTGCCCAGGGCCGGAATCGAACCGGCACGCCTTGCGGCGGGGGATTTTGAGTCCCCTGCGTCTACCAATTTCACCACCTGGGCTTGATCCTGGCCGCGCATGCGATTGTGCGCGGCGAAACGCGGATTATGTCTGAAATCCCGACGCCGGGCAAGCTGCCCCGGTGCCGGTCGTGCACGTCACTGGCTCAGGTAGACGAACCGGCCCTGCTTGACGATCCCCATCACGCTCGCGCGCTGATCGAGCCCCACATGATCCTTGTCGCTGGTATTGACGACGCCGTTCGGCACGACGAGCTCGTGCGCGCGTTCCAGTTCGCGCCGCAGCGCCGCACGGAACGCGGGCGTGCCGGGCTGAGCGGCCTTCAGCGCGCGGCCGACCGCATCGGCAAGGCGCGGGTAGACGCCCGCCGCGTCGCCCGCGAACTGCGTGACCGTGCCGGCGCCGTATTTCGCCTCGTATGCGTCGACGAACGCGAGCGCGGCCTTGCGGGCCGGATGATCGGCCGGCAGCGTGCGCGCGACGACCACCGGCTGGGTCGGGAACAGCGTCCCGTCGACGTCCTTGCCGCCGAGCTTGATGAATTCCGGCGTCGCGATCCCGTGCGTCTGGTAGACCGGGCCCTTGTAGCCGCGCTCGATCAGCGTGCGCTGGGGCAGCACGGCCGGCGTGCCCGAGCCCGCGATCAGGATCGCGTCGGGTTTCGCCGCGATCAGCTTCAATGCCTGGCCCGTGACGCTCGCGTCGGTGCGGTTGTAGCGCTCGGTCGCGACGACGCGGATCTTGCGCAGGTCCGCGAAGCGCGTGAACTCGTTGAGCCAGCTGTCGCCGTAGCTGTCCGCAAAGCCGATGAAGCCGACCGTCTTCACGCCGTGGTTCGCCATGTAGCGCGTCATCACGTCGGCCATTGCGCGGTCGCTCTGCGCCATCTTGAACGCCCAGGTCCGCGCGCCTTCCTGCGGCTCGACGATCGCGCCGGAACCGACCAGCGTGATCATCGGCGTCTGCCCGGCCGCGACCGCGTCGAGCGCCGCGAGCGCGGCCGGCGTGATGTTCGGCCCGACCACGACGTCGACGTGATCCTCGTCGACCAGCTTGCGGATATTGCGCACCGCGGTGCCCGGGTCGGATGCATCGTCGAGCACCGTCACCTGCACGGGCTGCCCGGCGATCGTCTTCGGCCACATCAGGATGGCGTTCTTGCTCGTGATGCCGATCGCGGCGGCCGGGCCGGTCGACGACAGGTCGACGCCGACCTTCAGGTCGGCATGGGCGGCGGCACAGGCGAGCGCGAGCGCGCCGGCGGCGGCGCGGCGCAACAGGGCGGAAAGCGTCATGCGGGATTCTCCGTCGGGCAACGAAAAGGGGCGCGGTTCGGATTCGCGCCCCTGTGTTTATACAGGCCGGTCAAAGCTCGTACGATTCGGATTCGCCCTTGAGCGCCTGTTCGATCAGCTTGCGGTTCAGCGTCGGCGACAGCAGTTCGACGAGCGTATACACATAGCTGCGCAGGTAGGCGCCCTGCTTGAGCGCGACACGCGTCACGTTGCTGCCGAACAGGTGGCCGACCGGGATCAGCCGCAGGTTGCGGTCGCGCTCGGGATTGAACGCGATGTCGGCCATGATCCCGACGCCGAGACCGAGTTCGACGTAGGTCTTGATCACGTCGGCGTCGATCGCCTCGAGCACGATGTCCGGCGACAGCCCGCGCAGCGCGAACGCATGGTTGATCTTCTTGCGGCCCGCGAACGCGTCGTCGTACGTGATCAGCGGGTACTGGGCGAGATCGTCGAGTGTGACCGGCTTGCGTTCGAGCAACGGGTGGTCGGCCGGCACGACGGCCGCGTGATGCCACTGGAAGCAGGGCAGCGACACGAGCTCCTTGTAGTCGGAGATCGCCTCGGTCGCGATCGCGAGATCGGCCTGGTCGTGGATCACCATCTCGGCCACCTGCGTCGGGCTGCCTTGCAGGATCGACAGGTGTACCTTCGGGAAGCGCTTCTTGAATTCGGCGATCGCGGCCGGCAGCGAGTAGCGGGCCTGCGTGTGGGTCGCGGCGATGGTCAGGTTGCCCTGATCCTGTGCTGCGTAATCTTTCCCGACCCTTTTAAGGCTTTCAACCTCCTGAAGAATCCGCTCGACCGACGCGAGGATGATCCTGCCCGGCTCGGTGAGCGAGCGCACGCGCTTGCCGTGCCGCGTGAAGATCTCCACGCCGAGCTCGTCCTCGAGCTCGATGATCGCCTTCGATACCCCCGGTTGCGACGTGTAGAGCGCCTTGGCGGCCTCGGTGAGGTTGAAATTCTGCCGGACGGCCTCGCGCACGAAGCGAAATTGGTGCAGGTTCATTTATAACCCTTCCGCATATCAACAGAATTTTTTAGTCGTTTGAAATATAAGGCGAGTTTATTACGATTCACCGGAGTTTTTCAAATATGGATATCTGTTTTCGTCATTAGCAATCCATCCGCCAGCGGATGGGGGCGGTGACGGCGGAACGGAGATTCGGGCGCGACGTGGCTAGGACGTCGCGCGGTCACCACGAAAACCCTGGGGTCCCCGAATGTATCAGTACGACCAATACGACCAGACGATCGTCGACGAGCGTGTCGCGCAGTACCGCGATCAGGTGCGCCGCCGGCTGTCGGGCGAGTTGAGCGAAGAAGAATTCCGTCCGCTGCGCCTGCAGAACGGCCTGTACATGCAGCGCCACGCATACATGCACCGCATCGCGATTCCGTACGGCAACCTGCGCAGCGACCAGCTCCGGATGCTGGCGCGCATCGCCCGCGAACACGACCGCGGCTACGGCCACTTCTCGACCCGCTCGAACATCCAGTTCAACTGGATCAAGCTCGAGGAGACGCCCGAGATCCTCGCGAAGCTCGCGTCGGTGCAGATGCACGGCATCCAGACGTCGGGCAACTGCATCCGCAACATCACGGCCGACCAGTTCGCCGGCGTCGCCCAGGACGAAGAGATCGATCCGCGCCCGTGGTCGGAAATCCTGCGCCAGTGGTCGACGTTCCATCCCGAATTCGCGTGGCTGCCGCGCAAGTTCAAGATCGCGGTGTCGGGCTCGAAGGACGACCGCGCGGCCGTGCAGATTCACGACCTCGGCGTGTACCTGAAGAAGAACGCGCAGGGCGAAGTGGTCGCGAGCATCCTCGCGGGCGGCGGCCTCGGCCGTACGCCGATCATCGGCGCGGTGATCAAGGAAGACCTGCCGTGGCAGCACCTGCTGACATACTGCGAAGCCGTGCTGCGCGTGTACAACCGCTACGGCCGCCGCGACAACCTGTACAAGGCGCGCATCAAGATCCTCGTGAAGGCGCTGTCGCCCGCGAAGTTCGCGCAGCAGGTCGAGGAAGAGTGGCAGCACCTGAAGGACGGCCCGTCGACGCTCACGCAGGCGGAAGTCGATCGCGTGTCGCAGTACTTCCAGCCGCCCGTCTACGAGAGGCTGGCCGACACCGATGCATCGTTCGAACAGCACCTGCTCGAGAACAAGGCGTTCGCGCGCTGGGTCGAGCGTAACGTCGCACCGCACAAGGTGGCCGGTTATGCAGCCGTCACGCTGTCGCTGAAGGATCACCGCATCGCGCCGGGCGATGCGACCGACCAGCAGATGGACCTGGTGGCCGACTGGGCCGACGCCTACTCGTTCGGCGAGCTGCGCGTGTCGCACGAGCAGAACCTGATTCTCGCGAACGTGAAGAAGCGCGACCTGTTCGAGGTGTGGGAAAAGGCGAAGGCGGCCGGTTTCGCGACGCCGAACATCGGCCTGCTGACCGACATCATCGCGTGCCCGGGCGGCGACTTCTGCTCGCTCGCGAACGCGAAGTCGATCCCGATCGCGCTGGCGATCCAGCAGCGTTTCGACGATCTGGACTACGTGTACGACCTCGGCGACCTGTCGCTGAACATTTCCGGTTGCATGAACTCGTGCGGTCACCACCACGTCGGCAACATCGGCATCCTCGGCGTCGACAAGGACGGCGCCGAGTGGTACCAGGTGTCGCTCGGCGGCGAGCAGGGCACGGGCCGGAACGGCGCACGCCTCGGCCGTGTGATCGGGCCGTCGTTCTCGGCGGAGGAAGTGCCCGACGTGATCGCGAAGCTGATCGACACGTTCGTCGAATCGCGCGTCGACGGCGAGCGCTTCGTCGACACGTACGACCGCATCGGCATCGCGCCGTTCAAGGAGCGCGTGTATGCGGCGCGCCAGGCAGTGAACGCGTAACCAACCGGGTAGAAGGAATTAGCAGATGGCTTCGATTATCAAGAACCGCGCAGTGATCGACGATGCATGGCAAGTCGTGCGCGCGGCGGAAGACGGTGCACTGCCCGCGGTCGACGCGTTGCCGGCCGGCAAGGTGCTGGTGCCGTTCGCGTTGTGGCAGGCCGAGCGCGCGGCGCTCGTCGCCGCGAAGACGAAGGACGAGCTCGGCGTGTGGCTCGCCCCGGACAGCGAGCCGGCCGATCTCGTGGCCGACTTCGGCGCGATTTCGCTGGTCGCCGTCGACTTCCCGCGCTTCGCGGACGGCCGCGGCTACAGCATCGCGCGCCTGCTGCGCGAGCGCCACGGCTGGACGGGCGAACTGCGCGCGATCGGCGACGTGCTGCGCGATCAGTTGCTGTACATGTCGCGTTGCGGCTTCGACGCGTTCGCGGTGCGCGCCGACAAGGACATCCACGACGCGCTGAACGCGTTCACGGAATTCACGCAGCGTTATCAGGGCGCGTTCGACCAGCCCGAACCGCTGTTCCGCCGCCGCGCCGCGGCGGCTGGCGTGGCTGAAGCGAAGGTGGGCGCATGAGTACCGCCGCCACCACCGCGCTGAGCCCGGAGCTCGCCGCGAAGGTCGAGCGCCTCGACGCGCTGCTCGCGCAGATCGGTGCGCGTCACGACAAGGTGAAGTTCGCGAGCAGTCTCGCGGCGGAAGACATGCTGCTGACGCACGCGATCCTGTCGAAGGGCGTCCGGATCGGCATCTTCTCGCTGAACACGGGCCGCCTGCATGCGGAAACGCTCGGCATGATCGACCGCGTGCGCGAGCGCTACGGCTACGAGATCGAGCAGTTTCACCCGCAGCAGGACGCGGTCGACCAGTACGTCGCCGAGCACGGCCTGAACGCGTTCTACGAAAGCGTCGAGCTGCGCAAGTCGTGCTGCCACATCCGCAAGGTCGAGCCGCTGAATCGCGCGCTGGCCGACGTCGGGGCATGGGTCACGGGCCAGCGCCGCGAGCAGTCGGTCACGCGTGCCGAGCTGCACGAGGAAGAGCAGGACGAAGCGCGCGGGATCGCGAAGTACAACCCGCTCGCCGACTGGACGGAAAGCGACGTGTGGGCGTACCTTAACGCGTTTGACGTGCCGGTGAACCCGCTGCATGCGCGCGGCTATCCGAGTATCGGCTGCGAGCCCTGTACGCGGGCGATCCGCCCCGGCGAGGACAGCCGCGCGGGCCGCTGGTGGTGGGAGTCGCGCGACACGAAGGAATGCGGCCTGCACATCACGATCACGCCGATTCCCGCGGACGCCGTTGCCGGCGCCACGCACTGAAAGCCTGACAAGAAACTGAATATTGCGCCGCCCGCGACAGCGGGCGGCACGAACCCAGAAGAGAAGGACTGAAATCATGAGCACGACGCTCGAGCAATCCGCCTTTGCCCCGCCCGCCGGTGCCGACAACCGCATGGGCCACCTCGACTGGCTCGAAGCCGAGTCGATCCACATCCTGCGCGAACTGGTCGCCGAATGCAGCAAGCCGGCGCTGTTGTTCTCGGGCGGCAAGGATTCGGTCGTCGTGCTGCACCTGGCGCTGAAGGCGTTCGGCCTCGGCGCGAACCGCAAGACGACGCTGCCGTTCCCGCTCGTGCACATCGACACGGGCCACAACTACGAAGAAGTGATCGACTTCCGCGACCGCCGAGCGAAAGAACTCGGCGCCGAGCTGGTCGTCGGTCACGTCGAGGATTCGATCAAGCGCGGCACGGTCGTGCTGCGCCGCGAAACCGATTCGCGCAACGCCGCACAGGCCGTCACGCTGCTCGAGACGATCGAGCAGCACGGCTATACGGCGCTGATCGGCGGTGCGCGCCGCGACGAAGAGAAGGCACGCGCGAAGGAGCGGATCTTCTCGTTCCGCGACGAATTCGGCCAATGGGACCCGAAGGCGCAGCGCCCGGAACTGTGGAGCCTGTACAACGCCCGCCTGCACAACGGCGAGCACCTGCGCGTGTTCCCGATCTCGAACTGGACGGAACTCGACGTGTGGCAGTACATCGCGCGCGAGAACCTCGAACTGCCGTCGATCTACTACGCGCACCAGCGCGAGATCGTGCGCCGCAACGGCCTGCTCGTGCCGGTCACGCCGCTCACGCCGATGCGTGACGGCGAGACGAGCGAGCTCGCGCAGGTGCGCTTCCGTACCGTGGGCGACATCAGCTGCACGTGCCCGGTCGAGAGCGACGCGGACGACGTCGAGAAGATCATCGCCGAGACGGCGGTGACCGAGATCACCGAGCGCGGCGCGACCCGGATGGACGACCAGGCCTCCGAAGCCGCGATGGAACAGCGCAAGAAGCAAGGTTATTTCTGAAGCACACGAGGACATTCACATCATGAGCATCATCGAGAACACCGAAGACCTCGGCGTGTTGCGCTTCATCACCGCAGGCAGCGTCGACGACGGCAAGAGCACGCTGATCGGCCGCCTGCTGTACGACAGCAAGGCCGTGCTGTCCGACCAGCTGTCCGCGCTGTCGCGCGCGAAGAACAAGCGCACGGTCGGCGACGAGCTCGACCTCGCGCTCCTGACCGACGGTCTCGAAGCCGAGCGGGAGCAGGGCATCACGATCGACGTCGCGTACCGCTACTTCGCGACCGCGAAGCGCAAGTTCATCATCGCCGATACGCCGGGCCACGAGCAGTACACGCGCAACATGGTGACGGGCGCATCGACCGCGCATGCGGCGATCATCCTGATCGACGCGACGCGCGTGACGGTCGAGAACGGTGTCGCCGACCTGCTGCCGCAGACCAAGCGTCACAGCGCGATCGTCAAGCTGCTCGCGCTGCAGCACGTGATCGTCGCGATCAACAAGATGGACCTCGTCGACTACAGCGAAGCGCGCTTCAACGAGATCCGCGACGCGTACGTCGCGCTCGCGAAGCAGCTCGGCCTCACCGACGTGCGCTTCGTGCCGGTGTCGGCGCTGAAGGGCGACAACATCGTCGGCGCGAGCGAACGCATGCCGTGGTACGCGGGCGAACCGCTGCTCGACGTGCTCGAATCGCTGCCGGTCGAGACGCAGGCGCATGACGCGCTGCGCTTCCCGGTGCAGTGGGTCGCGCGCCAGGACGGCAGCTCGGCCGACGATTTCCGCGGCTACATGGGCCGTATCGAGTCGGGCGAGGTGAAGGTCGGCGACGAGATCGCCGTGTTGCCGTCGAACCGCACGGCGACGGTCGCCGAGATCGTCGCGCCGGTGCCGGGCGGCACCGCGTCGGTCGCGCACGCGTTCGCGGGCCAGACCGTGACGATCCGCCTCGCGGAAGACGTCGACGTGTCGCGCGGCGACATGTTCGTCACCTCCGGCGAGCCGGTTGCACCGGCGAAGAAGCTCGAAGCCGATCTGTGCTGGTTCGACGAGACGCCGCTGTCGCCGCAGCGCAAGTACCTGCTGAAGCAGACCACCAGCACGGTGTTCGCGAAGATCGGCGGCGTCAAGCAGGTGCTCGACGTGCACACGCTGTCGCATGCGACCGACCGTCACGACCTGAAGATGAACGACATCGGCCGTGTCGCGCTGACGCTGCAGAAGCCGATCGTCTGCGACACGTACGACGCGCATCCGGGTACCGGTGCGTTCGTGCTGATCGACGAGGCGACGCATCACACGGTCGCCGCGGGCATGATCCGGGCGTTCTCGGCGTAATCGTCAATCTGCGCGGCAAACCGCGCCGCCACACGGCGGCGCGGGCCGTAGGCAAACGTCCGCACGGACGAAGCGAAGCGACAAACATGGGCAAGGTGTATCTGATCGGAGCAGGGCCGGGCGCGGCGGACCTCATCACGGTGCGCGGCGCGCGGCTGCTCGCGCAGGCGGACGTCGTGCTGCACGACGCGCTCGTCGAGCCCGCGATGCTCGACTACGCGCCGAACGCGCGCCGGATCGCGGTCGGCAAGCGCTGCGGGCAGCGCTCGACCGCGCAGCACTTCATCAACAAGCAGATCGTCGATGCGGCGCGCGAGCACGCGTGCGTCGTGCGGCTCAAGGGCGGTGACCCGATGCTGTTCGGTCGTGCCGAAGAGGAGATGCGCGCGCTGGAAGCAGCCGGCATCGACTACGAGGTCGTGCCGGGCATCACCGCGGCACTGGCCGGCGCGGCGACGCTGAAGCGTTCGCTGACGCTGCGCGGCGTGTCGCGCAGCGTCGCGTTCGCGACGCACAGCCGCGCGCCGGGCAGCGACGAGATCCGCGAAGCCGCGCGCGCCGATTCGATCGTCTACTACATGGGCCGCGACAGCGCGCCCGGCATCGCGCAGGAACTGATCGACGCAGGCCGTGCGCCGGCGACGCCCGTGGCGATCGTCGAGGCGTGCAGCACCGCGCGCGAGCGCACGCTGACGCTGACGCTCGCGCAGATGGCGGCGGGCGACGCGCAGGCGTGGCTCGATCCCGCGGAACCGAGCCTGCTGATGATCGGCGATGCGTTCGCCGAGCGCGCCGGACAGGCGAAAGAGGGCGATTCGCTGCGAAATGCGGCCTGAGCGGGGCGGCCTGAGCGGGATCCCGCCGCAGTCCGAAACAAAAAAGCGCCGGCTTCATCAAGCCGGCGCTTTTTCTTTGTGCAACGCTGACCGCTAACCGCGCGGCTCACGCGTTGCCGTCGATCTGGTCGATACAGTAGCGCGCGATCGCGTCGAGCACGCCGTCGTCTTCGCCGACAGCCGTCGCGCAGCGGATCTCGATGCCCGGATGCGCGGCGCGGCACGCGTCGACGAGTTGCGGCAGATCGCGGCGGACATGGCCGCCCTGGCCGAAGAACACGGGCACCACGGTGATGTGCGAGCAACCGGCCGCGACCTGCGCGGCGACCGCGTCACCGAGCGTCGGCGTCATCAGTTCGAGGAACGCGAGCGACACGTGGGCCGCGGGGGAGGCGGTGCCGCGCAGCCGCGCGGCGAGCCGCTCGAACGGCTCGGCCCAGCGCGGGTCGCGGGCGCCGTGGCCGAACAGGACGATGCCGTGCGAACTCATGTCGAAGCCTCCGTCATGACGCGGCGCTCAGTGCCGGTCGACCCACTTGAGCGCGAACAGGCCGAGCGCGAGATAGATCAGGCCCGGCGTCGCGGCAGTGAGCGGCGCGGGCCACGTGTTCAGCGTGCCGATGTGCGAGAACAGCGTGTTGAGGAGCTGGAAGCTCATGCCGAGCATGATGCCGCCGAACACCTTCACGCCGACCACGCCCGCCCGCGTGTGCAGGTACGCGAACGGCAGCGACAGCACGAGCATCACGAACACGGCGAACGGATACAGCAGCTTGCGCCACAGTGCGATGTCGTAGCGCTGGGTGTCCTGCTGGTTCTCGCGCAAATGCTGGATGTAGCGGAACAGGTTGATGATCGACATGCGCTCCGGCGACACGAGCAGCACCGACAGGATCTGCGGCGTCAGGTCCGAACGCAGCCGGTATTCGGGCAGCGATACCTGCTGCGACCGGTACACCGGGTTGAGCGCGTCGGCCGGCTGGCCGCTGATCGGCTTGATCGGCGTCAGCTCGGTTTCGGAGACGCCCTTCAACAGCCAGTGGCCGGGCGGCTCGTAGCGTCCCGTCTGCGCGATCCGCACGTTCTGGAGCTGGAACTTCGAATCGAATTCGTAGATGCGCACGTTGCTGATCGTCGAGTCGGGCGACAGGCTGCCGACGTTGACGAAACGCGTGACCTGCTCGCCGTTTTCGCGGGCCGCGAGCGTGTCCTTCACCCACACGCCCGACTGGAAGTTCGACGACACCGATGCGCCGAGCGCCTGCAGCCGCACGCGCTCGGACAACTGATCGGCGTACGGGCCGACGAATTCGCCGATCAGGTAGGTGACGATCACGAGCGGAATGCCGATCTTCAGCAGCGAACGCAGCGCCTGGTTGGTCGCGAGACCCGACACGCGGAAGATCGTGAATTCCGAGTTCGCGGCCATCTGCGCGAACACGTAGATCGCGCTGATCAGCGCGGCGACCGGGATGATCTCGTAGAAGCGCGACGGGGTCTGCAGCGCGACGCGCAACACCGCGTAGCCGAACTTATAGTTGCCGTGCCCGACCGAGTTCAGCTCGCTGATCAGGTCGAAGAAGAAGAACAGGCCCGAGAACGCGAACAGGATGAAGACGAACGTGACGTAGATCTGTCGCGCGAAGTACTTTTCATAGAGCCGCATCGATCATGCTCCCGAGCGGCCGAACAGCGCGCGTGTAAACAGCGGACGATTGCGCACGCGCAACCAGAAGATGAACGCGACGATCGCGGCGACGACGAGGTGCAGGCCGACCAGGCCGACGCCGAACGACATCTTGCCCTGCTCGATCTGCGCCTGCACGACGTTCAGCAGGTTCGAGTACGTGAGGTAGATCAGCACGGCCATCACGAGGTTGATCGTGCGGCTGCGGCGCGGGTTCTGGTACGACAGCGGAATGCCGAGCACCAGCAGGTTGATCGCGATCAGCGGCAGCCCCGCGCGCCACGCGAATTCCGCGAGGTTGTCGCGCGTCGGGTTGCGCAGCAGGTCCGGCGTCGGCGTGCTGTTCGTGGTCGGCACGTTGGTGACCGGCGTGCTCGTGATCTTCACGCCGTAGCGCTCGAACTCCATGATCTTGAAGTTCGGCTGGCCGGGCGTGCCGTCGTAGCGGCGGCCGTCTTCCAGGACGACGAAGCGGCTGCCGTCGCGCGTTTCCGTGTGACCCGTCTGCGATACGACCACGTTGACCTTGCCGTTCTCGGTCGACGTGACGAACACGTTCTGCACCTTGCTCTGGTCGGGCGTCATCTTCTCGATGAAGAACACGCGGTGGTTCGTGGCCGACTCGCGGAACTGGCCCGGCGCGAGCAGCGAGATCTCGTCGCGCTGCTGGAAGCGTGCCTTGATCATCTTGCTTTGCTGGTTCGACCACGGCCAGCCGACGAACGCGAAGAAGGCGATCAGCAGGATGATCGGCGTGGCGAACACGCCGATCGGCTTGATGAGGCGCGTGAGGCTTACGCCGGACGCGAGCCACACGACCATTTCGGAGTCCCGGTACCACCGGGTCAGCACGAACAGGATCGACACGAACAGCGTGACGACGAGCATCACGGCGAGGTAGCCGATCACGGTGAGGCCGATCAGCACGAGGACGTCCCGCGGATCGATTTCACCGGACGCGGCGTAACCGACGATGCGGATCATCATCGTCGTGAGCATGATCGTGAGCAGCACCATGAACACGGCGCCAGCCGTATACGCAAGCTCGCGCTGGAGGGAGCGTTCGAAGATCATTCTTGAAGAGAAGAGGGCGGGAGGCTGCGCACGCGTAGCGGAGCGCTCGCGCCGCCACGGGAAAAATAGCGGATAATTGCGGCTTTCATCCTTAGCCCAGATTTTATCCGAGGACAAGCGCGATGGACTTTAGCATAAAAGGCTGTGATTGGAGCAAAGGCGAGGCGAAGGGGTTCCTGACCGGGAAGTCCGATTGCATCGTGCTCGGCATCTTCGAGGCGCAGACCCTCTCGGGCGCGGCGCTCGACATCGACACGGCCACCAAGGGACTGATTTCGCGCGTGGTGAAGGCCGGCGACATGGACGGCAAGCGCGGCAAGACGCTGTTCCTGCACGAAGTGTCGGGCATCGGCGCGTCGCGCGTGCTGCTCGTCGGCCTCGGCAAGCAGGATGCTTTCAACCAGAAAGCCTATAACGACGCAGCGACGGCCGCGTGGCGCGCGCTGCTGGCGACCAAGGTCGTCCAGGTCACGTTCACGCTCGCGCAACTGCCGGTCGACGAGCGCAGCTCCGACTGGGGCGTGCGCGCGGCGATTCTCGCGCTGCGCAACGAGACCTACCGCTTCACGCAGATGAAGAGCAAGCCGGAACCGGCGTCGCACACGCTCAAGCGCGTCGTGTTCAGCGTCGATCCGTCCGACGAAAAGGCCGCGAAGGTCGCGGTCAAGCAGGCCGTCGCGCTCGCGAACGGGATGGATCTCACCCGCGACCTCGGCAACCTGCCGGGTAACGTCTGCACGCCGACCTACCTCGGCAACACCGCGAAGAAGATCGCGAAGGATTGGGGCCTGAAGGCGGAAGTGCTCGGGCTCAAGCAGATCCAGGCGCTGAAGATGGGCTCGTTCCTGTCGGTCGCGCGCGCGTCGGTCGAGCCGCCGCAGTTCATCGTGCTGCACTACCAGGGCGCCGCCGCGAAGGCCGCGCCGGTCGTGCTGGTCGGCAAGGGCATCACGTTCGACACCGGCGGCATCTCGCTGAAGCCGGGCGAGGGCATGGACGAGATGAAGTACGACATGTGCGGCGCCGGTTCGGTGCTCGGTACGATGCGTGCGGTCGCCGAGATGGGCCTGAAGATCAACGTCGTCGCGATCGTGCCGACCTGCGAGAACATGCCGGGCGGCAACGCGACGAAGCCGGGCGACATCGTCACCAGCATGAAGGGCCTGACGATCGAGGTGTTGAACACCGACGCCGAAGGGCGCCTGATCCTGTGCGACGCGCTGACGTATGCCGAGCGCTTCAAGCCGGCCGCCGTGATCGACGTCGCAACGCTGACGGGCGCTTGCGTGATCGCGCTGGGCGGCCACAACAGCGGCCTGTTCTCGACGAACGACGCGCTTGCGGGCGAACTGCTCGACGCGTCGCGCGAGGCGAACGATCCGGCATGGCGCATGCCGCTCGACGACGAGTACCAGGATCAGCTGAAGTCGAACTTCGCGGATCTCGCGAACATCGGCGGGCGCCCGGCCGGCGCCGTGACCGCCGCGTGTTTCCTGTCGCGCTTCACCGACAGCTATCCGTGGGCGCACCTCGACATCGCGGGCACCGCGTGGAAGGGCGGCGCGGCGAAGGGGGCGACGGGCCGCCCGGTGCCGCTGCTCGCGCAGTTCCTGATCGACCGCGCCGGCCAGTGATGGCGGTGTTGACGACGCTGCGGGTACGCGGGCAATGACGCGGATCGATTTCCACTCGAACGTCGGCGATTCGCTCGCGTACGCGTGCCGGCTGCTGCGCAAGGCCTACCAGGCCGGGCAGCCGGTCGTCGTGCTCGCCGAGCCCGCGCGCCTGCGCGCGCTCGACGAGCGGCTCTGGACGTTCTCGCCGCTCGATTTCATCCCGCATTGCGGTGTCGACAGCGAGCACGCAGCCGGTACGCCGATCGTGCTGGCCGCGGATCTCGACCGCGCACCGCATCATCACGTGCTGCTGAACCTCGGCGCGGCCGTGCCTGCGCAGTTCGCCCGCTTCGAGCGCCTGCTCGAAGTGGTCGGCAACGCGCCGGACGAGCTGGCCGCGGGCCGCGACCGCTACCGGTTCTACCGCGACCGCGGATACGCGCTGAACAACTACAAGCAGGGCAGCTAGCCGCAACCGTCGACGGAGTGTTCCCGTGACAGAAGCCGATTCATCCTCGATCCCGACGCTGACCGACGTGCTGGTGCCGGGCAAGCCGGTGCCGGCGCGCGGGCCCGCGCCCGACGCTGCGCAGCCGCCTGCCGGCGCGGCGATTCCGGTGCTGACCGACGTGTTCGTACCACGCACCGCGGGTGCGGCGCCGGCCGATTCCATGCCCGACGCGCTCGACCCCGATTCCGTCGTGGTCGAACCCGTGCCGACGCCGCACGTGCCGGTGGTCGAACTGCCGGGCGACGAGGCGGTGGAGACTGCGACTGTCGCCGCCGCCGCGCTTGGCGAGACCGATGCGCCGGCGGAGCCCGGCGCCGCGGAGCACGTGGTTGCCGAAGACTCGGCGGCGATGAGTGCGCCGCTGCGCTCGTCGCTGGCCGACGACGATGTGCTGCCGCACGCGTTCGCCGCGGTGGCGCGTGAGGCGGTCGGGCACGCGCATGAGGCGCACATGCCGGAGGCCGTCGCACCGGCCGCTGCGACGCAGCAGGATGCGCAGGCAATGGCCGGGCTGACGCCGGAAGATGCCCAGCACATCGCCGAGCGCCTGCGCAATCGCCTGACGAACTATCTGACCGGGGACGGGCGCGACGCCATCGAGGCCCGTTGTCGCGACGCGCTGCACGAGCATTCGGCCTGGCTGGTCGGCCAGATCACGCGCGAAGTGGCGCTGGCGCTGGAAACCGAGGTGATGGACTGGGTTCGCGACGCGGTCGACGAAGAAATCGCACGCCGCCGCGCCGGTCATGCCGGTTGAGTGCGCGGCCGTTCAGGTAAAAAACAGGGTGCGATTTCAGTAAAGGCCGGTGAAGCGGCCGGCGAGGTGCGGGTCGGCCCTCGGCGGGCCTGCCTGGCAGTGGAACCCCGCGCGAAGGCGGTTTCCGCCCGTTGAGGCCGGATCAGCGTACCGACAGCGCCCATTGCGCGAGCGTGTGGGCTTCGGTGCTCGTCAGTTGCGTATTGGCGGGCATCGGCACACTGCCCCACACGCCGACACTGCCTTTCACGATCGATTGGGCGAGGTAATCGACGGCGTCGCCGCGCGCCGCATACTTGCCGGCGATGTCGCGGAACGACGGGCCCATCAGCGGTTTGCCGATCGCGTGGCAGGCCATGCAGTTCTTGCGCTGGGCAAGCGCGAGCCCGTCGGCCTGGTCGGCGCGCGCCGCCGCCCCGCTGCCGATCAGCAGCGTGGCGAGCAGGACGCGCAATATCGAGTGTTTCATGCGGTTCTCCGCCGGCGGGGACGGCCGGCTTCATGACCCGCGCATTATAAAAGCAAAGGGAAAGCGCGTTTTGCGCGTTCCCCCGGCGGTCATGTTTAACGGGGTCGCATGCGCTGATGTACCCGTGTCAACCTGTGACGGCACCCTGGTTCGCGGGCCGGGCGAGTGCCGCGAATTTCGCGAGCACGCCACGCGTGTAGCGCGGTGCCGGCTGTTGCCACGCGGCGCGGCGGCGCGCGAGTTCCGCGTCGTCCACGTTCAACTGCAGCAGCAGCCGGTGCGCGTCGATCGTGATCGAGTCGCCTTCCTGCACGAGCGCGATCGTGCCGCCGACGAACGCCTCGGGCGCGACATGACCGACCACCATGCCCCAGGTGCCGCCCGAGAAGCGGCCGTCGGTGATGAAGCCGACCGATTCGCCGAGCCCCTTGCCGATGATCGCGGACGTCGGCGCGAGCATTTCGGGCATGCCGGGGCCACCCTTCGGGCCGAGATAGCGCAGCACGAGGATGTCGCCTGCCTGGATCCGGTCGCCGAGAATCGCATCCATCGCGCTCTGCTCGTCGTCGAACACGCGCGCCGGGCCCGTGATCACGGGGTTCTTCAGGCCGGTGATCTTCGCGACCGCGCCGTCCTCCGCGAGATTGCCTTTCAGGATCGCAAGGTGGCCTTCCTTGTACAGCGCGCGGTCGATCGGGAAGATCACGTCCTGGTCCGCACGCGGCACGGCGGGCACGTCCTTCAGTTCGTCGGCGATCGTGCGGCCGGTGATCGTCAAGCAGTCGCCGTGCAGCAGCCCCGCGTCGAGCAGGATCTTCAGCACCTGCGGAATCCCGCCGGCCCGGTGCAGGTCGGTCGCGACGTACTTCCCCGACGGCTTGAGGTCGCAGATCACGGGCACGCGCTTGCGGATGCGCTCGAAGTCGTCGATCGTCCAGTCGACCTCGGCCGCGTGCGCGATCGCGAGATAGTGCAGCACGGCATTGGTCGAACCGCCCGTCGCCATGATCACCGACACCGCGTTCTCGATCGATTCCTTCGTGATGATGTCGCGCGGTTTCAGGTCGCGCTTCACGGCCTCGACGAGCACGCGCGCCGACTCGGCGGCCGAATCGACCTTCTCCTGGTCGGGGTTGGCCATCGTCGACGAGTACAGCAGCGACATCCCGAGCGCCTCGAACGACGAACTCATCGTGTTCGCGGTGTACATCCCGCCGCACGAACCCGACGTCGGGCATGCGTTCTGCTCGACCCCTTCGAAATCCTCCTGCGACATCCGGCCCGCGGTGAATTCGCCGACGGCCTCGAACGACGAGACGATCGTCAGGTCGCGGCCTTTCCAGTGGCCGGGGCGGATCGTGCCGCCGTACACGTAGATGCCCGGCACGTTCAGGCGCGCGAGCGCGATCATCCCGCCCGGCATGTTCTTGTCGCAGCCGCCGACGACGACCACGCCATCCATCCATTGCCCCTGCACGCAGGTCTCGATGCAGTCGGCGATCACCTCGCGCGACACGAGCGAGTACTTCATGCCTTCGGTGCCCATCGACATGCCGTCCGAAATCGTCGGCGTGCCGAAGATCTGCGGGTTCGCATCGGATGCCTTCACGGCCGCGACGGCTGCGTCCGACAGGCGCTGCAGGCCCGAATTGCACGGCGTGATCGTCGAATGGCCGTTCGCGATGCCGATCATCGGCTTGTCGAAATCGTCCTTCCGGTAACCGAGCGCGTAATACATCGAGCGATTCGGCGATCGGGCCACGCCTTGCGTGATGTGCTTCGAGCGGCGGTTGTAAGCCATGGGGGACTCCATCGTTGTCTGGGCAGCGCCGGTGCACGGCGCGCGCCGGTTCGGATCAGTCAAGCATGGAGTTTCCGGATTGGGATGTCCAATATATTATTTGTCGCCTATTAAGTCGTTTTATGAATGAAGGACGCATGGCTGATCCGACTCCCGACCTGCGCCAGTGGCGCTATTTCGCGACCGTTGCGGACGAGCGCCATTTCGGCCGCGCGGCCGAACGCCTGTCGATGACGCAGCCGCCGCTGTCGCAGGCGATCCGCGCGCTCGAGGACACGCTCGGCGTCGCGCTGTTCGTGCGCAGCAAGCGTTCGGTGGCGCTGACGGCGGTTGGTGCCGCACTGTTGCCCGATGTGCGCCGGCTGCTTGCGTCGGCCGATGCGTTGCCGCCGCTGGCGCGACGGCTCGCGCGCGGCGAGGCCGGCTCGTTGTCGCTCGCGTTCGTGTCGACCGCCGATTACGGGCTGCTGCCCTCGCTGCTGCGGGCGTTCGGCGCACGTTATCCGCAGGTGCGCCTGCAACTCGCGGAGGCGACGAGCGACGTGCAGATCGACGAACTCGTCGCCGGCCGCATCGATGCGGGGCTCGTCATTCCGCCCGTGCCGCCGCGCCACGCGGCCGGGCTGTCGTACCTGCCCGTCCTGCGCGAGCCGCTGGTGATCGCGATGCCGGCGGCCGCGAGCGACGCGCCTGAAGACGAGCCCGTCCATCTCGCGGACGTCGCCGCGTTGCCGCTCGTGATCTTTCCGCGTCGTTTGGCGCCCGGCTTTTATGACATCATTACGGGCTGCTACGGCGCGGCGGGGGAAACCCCGTGCATCGGCCAGGAGGCGATCCAGATGCAGACGATCGTCAGCCTCGTGTCGGCCGGCATGGGCGTCGCACTGGTGCCGCAATCGCTGCGTAACCTGCGGCGCACCGGCGTGGTCTACCGGCCGCTCGCCGGTCACGCGCCGGTCGTCGAGACGGGCCTCGTGTGGCGTACCGGCGACGTGAGCCCCGTGCTGGCCGGCTTCCTCGACGTCGTGCGCGCGCAGGGGCTCGCCACGTGACGTGAACGATGGCGCGCCGGTGCCGTCCAACGCGCGGTGCTGCGCGTGTGCGACGGCCGTACCGCATTCGAAAACTTCTTCGCTAACCCATGATCATTCACCCGAATTTCGACCCCGTTGCGATCCATCTCGGGCCGCTGGCCGTGCGCTGGTACGGGCTCATGTATCTCGTCGGCTTCATCGCGGCGATCGTCGTCGGCCGGATCCGCCTGAAGCTGCCGCACGTCGCGGCGCAGGGCTGGACCGTGAAGGACATCGACGACATGATGTTCTACGGCGTGCTCGGCACCGTGCTCGGCGGCCGCCTCGGCTACGTGCTGTTCTACAAGGCCGATTTCTACTTCTCGCATCCGCTCGACGTGTTCAAGGTGTGGGAGGGCGGCATGTCGTTTCACGGCGGCTTCCTCGGCGTGACGCTCGCGATGATGCTGTTCGCGTGGCAGCGCAAGCGCCATTGGCTGCAGGTCACCGATTTCGTCGCGCCGATGGTGCCGACGGGGCTCGCGGCCGGGCGGCTCGGCAACTTCATCAACGGTGAACTGTGGGGCCGCGTGACCGATCCGTCCGCACCGTGGGCGATGCTGTTCCCGGGCGCGATGCGCGACGATGCGGCATGGTTGCCGAAGCATCCGGAACTCGTCGAGAAGTGGCATCTCGCCGACGTGTTCATGCAATACCAGATGCTGCCGCGTCATCCTTCGCAGCTCTATGAAATTGCGCTCGAAGGCATCGTGCTGTTTTTCGCGCTGTTCCTCTTCGCGCGCAAGTCGCGGCCGATGGGCGCGGTGTCCGCGCTGTTCCTGATCGGCTACGGCCTCGCGCGCTTCACGGTGGAGTTCGCGCGCGAACCCGACGATTTCCTCGGCCTGCTCGCGCTCGGCCTGTCGATGGGGCAGTGGCTGTCGCTGCCGATGATCATCGCGGGCATCGCGTTGATGGTCTGGGCGTATCGCCGCCGCGCGGCGAATGCCGTTGCGTGAGGTGATGGCGATGCACGCGCGATCGGCGCGTGCATGGTCCCACGCATTGAAATGAAAAACGCCGGCCTTCGGGCCGGCGTTTTTCATTTCGGACTGCCGCGCGCTGCGCGTTACTTCATCTGCACGGAACCGTTGACGGTGACCGACACGGTGGCCTTGCCGCCTTCGACCGCGATGGGTGCGCTCATCTTCGCGCTGTCCATCGGTGCTGCGGCCATTGCCATCATGCGCGGATACGGCTGCACGTTGCGGCCGCCACCGACGTTCACGTCGCGGATCGTGTAGCTGCTGTAGCCGAATGCCTTCGCGGCTTCGTCCGCGCGGGCGCGGAACGACTTGATCGCCTCGGTCGTCAGTTTCTGCTCGGCTGCGCGCTGCGCTTCGGGCGACAGCGAGAACTCGACGTTCGCGACCTGCATCAGGTTCGACAACTGGCCGGCCAGCTTCGACGCCGCGGCGAAATCGCGCGATTCGAGCGCGACCTCGGTGCGGCCGCGCCATGCGGAAATCTTGCCGTCGCGATCGGTGCTCGGATAGACGGAGAATGCGCCCGTGTGTGCCGTGACGCCCGATACGCTTTTCGCCTGCGACAGGGCGGCGTCGGCGCGCTGGTTCAACTGCGCGGTGAGGCTGCCCGGATCCTTGGCCTGCTGCTCGTAGAACAGCGTGATGTGGATGATGTCCTGCGGCACGTCGGCGCTGGCCTGCGACGACAGCGACAGCACGCCTGCCGGCTCCGGAAAGTGCGGGTTCGCGGCCTGCGCGTGCGCGGCGGGTGACGCGAGCGTCAGCGCGACGGGAACGGCGGCGGCAAGGGCGAGCGACAGCGCGAGTGCGGATTTCTTGGTCATTGTTGGACTCCTTGTGCGAGGGCGCGCACGCGGATCACGCGTGCGCGACGCGGGCGTACCGCGCGACGAAAAGAACGACGGCCGGCTTGATCGGCCGGCAGCGGTTGCTTAGGCCGCGCGAAAGTGCCGCGAGTTCCGTGGCGGCCGCGCATACTGACCAGATTTGACGTTTGGCGTGCGCCTGCTTGCCTACTTCATCAGCTTTTCGGTGATGAACCGCCATTCGGCGCGCGTGACGGGCGTGATCGACAGCCGGTTGCCGCGCGCGAGCACGCGCATGTCGGCGAGTTCGTCGTGTTCGCGCAGCGCGGCGAGCGGCACGAGCGGCGATTTTTTCACGTAGCGCACGTCGACGAGCAGCCAGCGCGGCGCTTCCCGGGTCGACTTCGGATCGTAATAGGGGCTTTTCGGATCGAACTGCGTGGGGTCGGGGTAGGGCGTCGACGATACTTCGGCGAGGCCCGCGATGCCCGGCTCGGGGCAGCTCGAGTGATAGAACAGCACGCCGTCGCCGATCTTCATCGTGTCGCGCATGAAATTGCGCGCCTGATAATTGCGCACGCCCGTCCACGGCAGCGAGCGCTGCGGTGCGTTGGCGAGATCGTCGATGCTTGCTTCGTCCGGTTCGGACTTCATCAGCCAGTATTGCATGGATCGTGATCGACGCAGAAAGAGGCTGCTACAAAAGAAAACGGCACCGGGCTTCGCCCGATGCCGTTGGATAGGCCCCCGCCTTGGCCGCTAGGCCGGCATCCTGAACCTGAGGTTCAGAATTGGTCGCAGTTAGCAGCACTTCGGGTACATCAGACAGAGTGACGCGCGCGCCCGTGCTACAAATTTCCGCAACCGTGCACATGGCATTGGTTCAAGGAATATATGACCTTGGCGAACCAGGCAGGGAAGCTGACTGAACTGTGATTCGATGCGCCAATTTGACCACCGTTGATCGCCGAGATCAAGGGGAATCGACGCATCGATTAAAACGTTACTGCGTCTCGTGCTGTGCGAGCACCGCGCCGAGCTGTTCATTCATCTGGTGCATTGTACGACGGATTTCCTCCGCCGGAAATGCTTCACCGTGCCGCACGCTCGTTTGCAGCCGCAGCAATTCGGACGCGAGCGACAGCGCCGCCATCACGGCGATGCGATCGGTGCCGCGTACCGAGCTGTTCGAGCGGATTTTCGACATTTCGGCGTCGACGCGCGCGACCGCTTCGAGCAGTGCCGCTTCGGTCTCGGCCGAGCAGGCGAGCCGATAGGCCTGACCGAGAATCGAGACTTCGATCTGCTTGGTGCTCATGCATGTTCTCCGTGGCTGGCCGCGTCATCGCCATCCGTACGCGCCTGCGCATCCAGCAGGTCGAGCTGGTTGTCGGCTTGCTCCGCACTTTTCGAGCGCGGCAGCTTTTCGAGAATCGCGTTCAGTTTCACCTGGGCGTCGTCGATCTTTGCCGACAGCGTGTCGCGCTCGGCCGCGAGCGCATTGCGTTCGTCGCGCAGTTGCGCGAGTTCCGCGCGGACCGTGTCCGCGTCCGCGCGCAATTGCGCGACCTGCTCCTCGAGCGCGAGCCGTTCCGAGTGATAGCGCTTGTTCAGCGAAATCAGACGGCCAATATTTTGAGATAGGGTTTCGAGTTCGTTGAGCATTTGCTGCGTCCTCTAAAGACCCAGCATTTTAGCGCGGAATAACGCGCAAACCGACATCTGTAACGTTTCCAGTCGTAACACCCCTGCTTCTTGCCGCGAATCGGCGCGTCACGTGCGTGCCCGGATGCTTCCTTGACGCTCGTGCGACCCGCTCCTAAACTGGCGCCGCCTCGGTGCTCGCGCGTGCAACGCGCGGTTAAACGGGAAGCAGGGCGCGGGCTCCGCCAGGACGCCGCCAACCTGCGCTGCCCCCGCAACGGTAAGCGGCCGCGTTGCATGACGCAGGCCGGCTCGGGCGCGTTTCGCATGCACGTTGCGCATGCGGACGCGGGCCACTGCGCGTCTTCGCGCGGGAAGGCGAGCCGGATCGCCGCCAGCCCGGATACCGGCCGAGGCGGGGAGCCCGAACGGGCTTCGTGACGCACGGCCCGCGGGGAAGCGGGGCGTGCAGTGCTTCACGGGATTGATCTTCGATGCTGACCCCAATCGTCGGCGGCGCCGATTTCTGCCATCTTGATGACGTTCTCGAACCGGGCGACCACCGGAAGGTCGTCGCGCGCGTCGACCACCTGACCGCAAGGATCACGAGCTTGGCTATGCCTGCAACACGCTGCACTGCGCCGATGTCGCGCCCGGCCCGCAGCGGTGGCGCGTCGATGCGCACTGCATCGGCCGTCGCGCGGAGTGCCGCATGAGCGCCGCACGCGCCACCGCGATCTGGGCCGCATTGGCCGCGGCGGTCGCGTTGCTGTTCGTAGCGTCGCTGTCGATCGGCAGCGTGCCGATGTCGCCGTGGCAGGCGCTCGCGTCGCTCGTGCCGCATGGCGGCGACGCGCTGTTCGCCGATATCGTCCGCACGTTGCGCCTGCCGCGCGCGCTCGCGGGCTTCGCGTGCGGTGCGCTGCTCGCGCTGGCCGGCTCGTTGTTGCAGGTGTTGCTGCGCAACCCGCTCGCCGATCCGTACGTGCTCGGCGTGTCCGGCGGCGCGGCCGGCTTCGCGCTCGTCGCGATGATCGCGGGCGGCGCGTGGTGGCTCGTCGATGTGTCGGCGTTCGCCGGCTCGCTCGTGTCGGTCGTGCTCGTGCTCGGACTCGCGCGCCGCGAGCTGGGGCGCGGCGAGTCGCGCGATGCGTCGCCGCGGCTGCTGCTCACGGGCGTCGTGATCGCGGCAGGGTGGGGCGCGCTCGTCACGCTGCTGCTGTCGCTCGCGCCCGATGCGCGGCTGCGCGGCATCATCTTCTGGCTGACGGGCGACCTGAACGGCGTGAGCACACCGTGGTTCGCGTGGGGCGCGCTGCTGCTGGCCGCGTGCATCGCACTGCCGGCCGCGCCGCAACTGAACGTGCTGCTGCGCGGCGATGCGACGGCGCTCGCGCTCGGCGTGCCGGTCGCGCGCCTGCGCGTGCGGATCTATCTCGTCGCGTCGCTGGCCGCCGCGGCCGCAGTGACGACCGCCGGCACGATCGGCTTCGTCGGCCTCGTCGTGCCGCACGCGTTGCGGCTCGCATTCGGCAACGACCAGCGGATGTTGCTGCCGGCCGCGATGCTCGCGGGCGGCGGCGGCGTGATGGCCGCCGACCTGCTCGCACGCACCGCGATCGCGCCCGCGCAACTGCCGGTCGGCGTGATGACCGCGTTGATCGGCGTGCCGGTGTTCCTGTGGATGTTGCTCAGGAGGCCGATGCGATGACCCGTGCCGCATTGCGCGCCAGCGGCGACGAGATGAGCTGCGCGGCCGTCGGCCTGACGCTGAAGGCTGGCGCGCGCACGCTGCTCGACGGCTTCACGCAGGCGTTCCGTCCGGGCGAGATCTGGTGCATCGCCGGGCCGAACGGCGCAGGCAAGACGACGCTGCTTGCGACCCTCGCGGGGCTGCAGCCGCCGGCCGGCGGACACGTCGCGATCGACGGCCGGCCGCTTTCCGCATGGCCGCCCGCGCAGCTCGCGCAGCGCCGCGCGCTGATGCCGCAGCAACTGCACGACGCATTCAGCGCGACCGTGTTCGATACGGTGTTGCTCAACCGCTTTCCGTATCTCGGCGGCTGGGGCTGGGAGCGCGACGGCGACCGCGCGGCTGCGCGCGACGCGCTGGCGACCTTCGACCTGACCGCGCTTGCGTCGCGCGACGTGCTGTCGCTGTCGGGCGGCGAGCGGCAACGCGTCGCGCTGGCCGCGACGCTGTGCCAGGACGCGCCGTTGATGCTGCTCGACGAACCGCTCGCGCATCTCGACCTGCATCACCAGATCGATTGCCTGACCGCGCTGTCCGCCTGGCTCGACGCGGGCCCGCGCACGGTGCTGTTCTCGTGCCATGATCTGAATCTCGCGCGGCGTTTCGCGACGCATGCGCTGTTGCTCGACGGCCGTGGCCACGCGTGGGCCGGCCCCGTGCACGACGTGCTGACACCCGAGCGCGCGAGCGATGCGTTCGGTTATCCGCTCGTGCTGATCCGCGAGAACGGCCGCGACGCGCTGCTGCCGGCGTGGCCCGAGCGACAATGACATTTCCTTTTCCGATGCGCGGTGCACGCCGCGCCCACGACACGGCTTCCCGATGACGACCCCGACCCACTTCCCGCCCGCGATCGCACCGCTCGACGACGTGCTGCGCAAGCGCCTGCAGCATGTGATCGACCACAAGACCAAGCCGCCCGGCAGCCTCGGCCAGCTCGAGGCAGTCGCGCTGCAGGTCGGCCTGATCCAGCACACCGAGCGGCCGGTCGTGCAGCGTCCCGTGATGATCGTGTTCGCCGGCGATCACGGGATTGCCGCCGAAGGCGTGAGCCCCTATCCGCAAGCGGTGACCGCACAGATGGTCGCGAACTTCCTCGCCGGCGGCGCGGCAATCAACGCGTTCTCGGGCGTCGCGCAGAGCACGCTCGAGATCGTCGATGCGGGCGTCGCGTCGCCGCTGCCGCTGTCCGACCGCCTGGTGTCGCTCCCGGTCGCGCGCGGCACGCGCAACTTCGCGACGGAACCGGCGATGACGCGCGACGAGGCGATGACGGCACTCGCAGCCGGTGCGGCGCGCGTGCGCCTGCATGCGTCGCTCGGCACGAACGTGATCGGCTTCGGCGAGATGGGGATCGCGAACACGTCGTCGGCCGCGTGCCTGATGAGCCGCCTGCTCGGCGTGCCGATCGACGCGTGCGTCGGGCGCGGCACGGGCCTCGACGACCAGGGCCTCGCGCACAAGCGCGCGGTGCTCGGCCGTGCGCTCGTCAAGCACTCGCACGCGATTGCGCCGCTCGACGTGCTCGCGACGTTCGGCGGCTTCGAGATCGCGATGATGACGGGCGCGTATCTCGCGGCCGCGAGCGAACGGATGACGATCCTCGTCGACGGCTTCATCGCGACGGCCGCATTGCTCGTCGCCGAGCGCATCGCGCCCGACGTGCGCGACTACTGCGTGTTCTCGCATACGTCGCACGAGGCCGGTCACCGGCGCATGCTCGAGCATTTCGGCGCGAAGCCGCTGCTCGCGCTCGACCTGCGGCTCGGCGAAGGCACGGGCGCGGCGCTCGCGCTGCCGCTCGTGCGTGCGGCTGCCGCGTTCCTCACGGAAATGGCGAGCTTCGAATCCGCCGGTGTCGACGATCGTGACGCCTGATCGCGCGCGCGGCGTGCGGGCCGAACTGCGCTACTTCTTCGTCGCGCTCGGCTACTTCACGCGTGTGCCCGTGCCGCGCGCGATCGGCTACGCGGCCGGCGATCTCGACCAGGCCGCGCGATATTTCCCGCTCGTCGGCGCATGCGTCGGCGCGTGGGGCGCGCTCGTGTATCTGGTCGCGCTGCGCGCGCTGCCCGTGTCGATCGCGGTCGGGCTGTCGATGGCCGCCACGCTGCTCGCCACGGGGGCCTTCCACGAGGACGGCCTCGCCGACAGCTGCGATGCGTTCGGCGGCGGCTATACGCGCGACGACGTGCTGCGCATCATGCACGACTCGCGGATCGGCACGTTCGGTGCGGTCGCGCTCGTGATCGCGCTCGGCGTGAAATGGCAGGCGCTCGCGTCGATGCTGCCGCTGCGTGCCGCATGGACAATGATCGCCGCGCACGCGGCGAGCCGCGCAGCGGCCGTGAGCCTGCTGATGACGCTCGACTACGTGCGGCCCGAAGGCAAGGCGAAACCGGTCGCGCAACGGATGGGGGCGCGCGCGGCGTGTGTCGCCGCGCTGTTCGGATTACCGTGGCTGTTCTGGCCCGACTGGCGCATGGGCGTCGCCGCCTGCGTGGCGCTCGTGCTCGTGCGCGCGTGGGCAGCCCGCTATTTCGTGAAGCGGATCGGCGGTTATACCGGCGACTGTCTCGGCTTCACGCAACAACTGTGCGAACTGGCGATCTATCTCGTGGTGCTCGGATGGACGTCGTCCTGATCCGTCATCCGGCCGTCGGTGTCGAGCCGGGCATCTGCTACGGACGCAGCGACGTGCCGCTCGCCGCGCCGGCCGACGCCGGCGCGCAGGCCGTGCGCGCACATCTGTCGCTACTCGGCGCGCCGCTTCCCGAACAGGTCTGGACGAGCCCGCTGACGCGCTGCGCGTCCGTTGCCGAGCGGATCGCGCAGGCATGCGGCGTGCCGCTGCAACGCGATGCGGACTGGCAGGAAATGGATTTCGGCGCGTGGGAGATGCGGCGCTGGGACGATATCGATCGCGCGGCACTCGATGCGTGGGCGGCCGACCTGATGCATGCGTGCGCGCATGGCGGCGAAAGCGTCGCGCGGTTCGCTGCCCGGGTCGCCCGGCGGGCCGATGCCGTCGCACGATTCGACCGGCCGCAATGGGCGGTCACGCATGCGGGCGTGATCCGCGTGTTCGCGGCGCACGTACTGTGCGTGCCGCTCGATACGCTGTTGTCGCGGCCGGTGCCGACCGGTGGTGTCGTCTGGCTGCGCGCGGAGGCCGCCACGGGAGCGTGGGAAGTGGTGCACTGGGATGAATAGGCGCACCGGCGTCCGCATCTGAACGACGCGGCGCGCGGTCGATCTGTCTCGAACACCAACGCATCGGGTTCAGATGCGCGACGGGCGCGCAAGCCGCCGGAACTCAGCGCGCCGGCCGCCGCCCACGCGCGGCTTCGAGATCCTCGCACAGCGCGGCCGCGCCCTGCGCGATCCGCGGCGACGGTCGCGTCAGCAGATCGCCGTCGATCGCGAACAGGTTGTTGCGCGCCACGGCCGTCAGCGCGGGCCACGTGCGCCAGCGCGCCAGGCTCGGCAACGGTTCGTCCGTACGCGACGCCCCCGCGCTCGTCGTCACGATCGCCTCCGGATTGGCCGCGAGCACGGCCTCGTCGGTGACGGTCGGCACGAGCGGCCTGAGCGACGCGAACACGTTGCGGCCGCCGCACAGCTCGATCACGTCGTTGATCAGGTGCGCGCCATTGAGCGTCATCAGCGGCCGGTCCCAGACCTGGAAGAACATCGTGACGGGCGCCCGCGCGGCATAACGTGCGCGCAGCGCCGCGATGTCGCGCGTATAGGCGGCCGCGGCCGCATCGGCAGCCGGTTGCGTGCCGAGCAGCGTGCCGAGCCGGCGCAGCGACGACGATACGTCGTCGAGGTGCTTCGGTTCGCTGAAGAACAGCGGGATATGCAATGCGCGCAGCGCGTCGGTCTGCCGCTCGGCGTTGCCGTGCCGCCAGACGACGATCAGGTCGGGCTTCAGCGCGGCGATCCGCTCGAGGTCGAGCGCCTTGTTGTCGCCGACGCGCGGTATCGCTTGCGCGGCAGGCGGATAGTCGCTGTACGTGACCGTGCCGACGAGTTTTGCGCCGCCGCCGGCCGCATAGATGAGCTCGGTCGCGTGCGGCGCGAGGCTGATCACGCGCTGCGCGGGTGCAGGCAGCGTGACGGTGTTGCCGGCGTCGTCGCGCGTCGAGACGTCGGCGTGGACGAGCGGTGCGTGAGCGAGTGCGGTCAGCATCGCGACCGGTGTCAGCCGGCGCAACAGGCGCGCAATCATGCGGATTCCCGTTGCAGCAGCGGCACGCAGTGCGCGAGTGCGTCGCGGAGGCGCTGCCATTCGGCTTCGCTGCCCGGCAGGCCGACGCGTACGCTCGACGGTGTCGGGAAGTACCGCGTCCAGATTCCGCGTGCCGCGAGTGCCGCATGCAGTGCCGCTGCCCGCGGGTCGTCGGTCCAGCTGAAGAGCGGCGTCGCGCGGGCAGCGAAGCCGTGCGCGCGCAGCAGTGCGGCGAGCCGCTCGCCGTCGGCCGCGAGCCGCTCGCGGGCGGCGGCCTGCCATGCGCGATCGGCGAACGCCGCGGCGACCG
Organism: Burkholderia sp. COPS; assembly: GCF_019425585.1. Taxonomy (NCBI): domain Bacteria; kingdom Pseudomonadati; phylum Pseudomonadota; class Betaproteobacteria; order Burkholderiales; family Burkholderiaceae; genus Burkholderia; species Burkholderia sp. COPS. The sequence continues at coordinate 82,723 of NZ_WIXR01000018.1, forward strand.
CATGGCGTGCGGGGCCGCCGACCGTCCAGGCGCCGAGCATGTCGCGCAGCGCGACGATCTGGCCGGGGCACGCGAGCACGAAGCCTGCGCGGATGCCGGCGAGCCCGAAGAACTTGCCGACCGAACGCAGCACGACGAGCCCCGGGCGATCGACCTGCGGCGCGAGCGACTGCGTCGCGCCCGTATCGGCGAACGCCTCGTCGACGATCAGCGTGCCGCCGCGCGCCGACAGTTGCGCATGCCAGCCGAGCAGGCGTTCGGGCGGCACGAATTCGGCGGTCGGATTATTCGGATTCCCGACGATGACGTGGCGCAGCGTCGCAGGCAACGTATCGGTGCCGACGTCGAGCGCGACGACGCGATGGCTGTGTCGCGCGAAAGCGGGCGCGTATTCGCCGTACGCGAGCGTCGCGACGCCGGCGTCGCCGGACGGCAGCAGCGCGGGTAATGCGCGGATCGCAGCCTGGCTGCCGGCCACCGGCAGCACGTGCGCGGGATCGGGCGCGTGGTAGTACTGCGCGGCGCGGGCCGCGAGGCCGTCACCGTCGTCGGGCAGCCGGCGCCATGCGTCGGCCGGGACGGGCGGCACCGGATAGCCGACCGGATTGATGCCGGTCGACAGGTCGAGCCACGTGTCGTACGGAATGCCGTGGCGGCGTGCGGCTTCATGCAGGTTGCCGCCGTGCGTGATGCGGGTGTCAGACATGATGGGTGGCCATGACGAGTGCGCCGCTCGCGACCAGCAGCGCGAGCCACAGGGCAAGCGTGCGCGTGACGAGCGACAACGCGGCGACGATATGGACGGCGCTCGCCGTCGCGCCGGTGCCGAGCGCCGGACGATCCTCGATCTCGCCGTGATAGACGGCCGGGCCGCCCAACTGCACGTTCAGGCTGCCGGCGCCAGCGGCCATCACCGGGCCCGCGTTCGGGCTGTCCCAGTGGCGTGCCTGCGTGCGCCAGCAGCGCCATGCGGCGGCCGTGTCGCCGAGCAGCGCGTAGCTCGCGGCCGTCAGGCGCGCGGGAAACCAGTTGAGCGCGTCGTCGAGGCGCGCGGCGGCCCAGCCGAAGGTCAGGAAGCGCGGCGTGCGGTAGCCCCACATCGCGTCGAGCGTGTTCGCGAGCCGGAACAGCAGCGCGCCAGGGCCGCCTGCGACGACGAACCAGAACAGCGCGCCGAAGATCGCGTCGTTGCCGTTCTCGAGCGCGGATTCGACGGCCGCACGCGACAGCGCGCCTTCGTCCGCGTCGCTCGTGTCGCGCGACACGATGCGCGCGGTGAGCGTGCGGGCGGCGCCGAGGTCGCGCCGCAGCAGCGCCGCGGCGATCGGCGCGACGTGGTCGGCGAGGCTTTTCGCGCCGAGTGCGAACCACAGCAGGGCGATGTGCAGCGCGGCCGCGAGCGGCCATGGCAGCACGGCCGCGAGCCATGCCGCGACGGCGACCGGCGGCACGACCGCCACGATCCATGCGGCGACGCCGATCACGCGGCCGCGCCGGCCCGTGTTCAGCGCGCCTTCGATGCGCGCGGCGAGGCGGCCGAACGCGACGAGCGGATGCCAGCCGGCCGGTTCGCCGATCGCGCGGTCGATGATCGCGGCCGCAACCGCGAACATCGCGACTACGGGCAGCGACAGCATCAGCATGACGCCGCTCCCGTCTTGAGGTCGAGCGTCAGGCCGGCGACGAGCAGCGTCACGCGCGTCGCAAGCGCGGCGACACGCTGGTTCAGGCGCCCGAGTTCGTCGACGTAGCGGCGCGTGACCGACCCGAGCGGCACGACGCCGAGCCCGATCTCGTTGCTGACGACGATCACCTTCGCGCGCGCGCCGCGCAACGCGTGCTCGAGCCGGTCGACCTGCGCCGCGTACTGCGCATCGTCGAGCGGTTCGCCGTCGGCCGGGCACAGCAGGTTCGTGAGCCACAGCGTCAGGCAGTCGACGAGCAGGCACGCGTGCGGATCGTCGAGCCGCGCGAGCGTGCCGGCGAGGTCGACGGGTGCGTCGGCGAAGCCCCAGGCGGCCGGCCGGCGCGCGCGATGGTGCGCGATGCGCTGCGCGAATTCGGCATCGGCGGCGGTTGCGGTGGCGATGTAGGTGACGGGGCGGCCGCTGTCGGCGGCGAGGCGCTCGGCGTGCGCGCTCTTGCCCGAGCGTGCGCCGCCGAGGACGAAGGTGAGGTCGTGCGGAATCATCGCGTGATTGTAACGGCGCGGGCACACCGGCGCGGGGGATAATGCGGCCTTTGCTTCGCGACGACCTTTACACGATGAATGCACCCGAGCCGCGGCCGCGCGGCACGCTGATGATCCAGGGCACGACGTCCGACGCGGGCAAGAGCACGCTGGTCGCGGGCCTGTGCCGGTTGGCGCGCCGCGGCGGCGCGCGCGTTGCGCCGTTCAAGCCGCAGAACATGGCGCTCAACAGCGCGGTGACGGCCGACGGCGGCGAAATCGGCCGCGCGCAGGCACTGCAGGCGCTGGCCGCTGGCGTTGCGCCGCATACGGATTTCAACCCCGTGCTGCTGAAGCCGACGAGCGACCGCGGCGCGCAGGTGATCATTCACGGCAAGGCGCGCATGAACCTCGATGCGCGCGCGTATCACGGCTACAAGCCGGTCGCGTTCGAAGCGGTGCTCGAGTCGTACGCGCGCCTGCGCGCCGGCTACGACACGGTGATCGTCGAGGGCGCGGGGAGCCCGGCCGAGATCAACCTGCGCGAAGGCGACATCGCGAACATGGGGTTTGCCGAACGCGTCGACTGCCCGGTCGTGCTCGTCGCCGACATCGACCGCGGCGGCGTGTTCGCGCACCTCGTCGGCACGCTCGCGTGCCTGTCGGACAGCGAGCGTGCACGCGTGCGCGGCTTCGTGATCAACCGCTTCCGCGGCGACGTCAAGCTGCTCGAACCGGGGCTCGACTGGCTGCGTGCGCAGACGGGCAAGCCCGTGTTCGGCGTGCTGCCGTACCTGCACGGCCTGCTGCTCGACGCCGAGGACATGCTGCCCGCACAGGCGCGCAGCGCCGCCGCACGCGGCGATGCCGGCCTGCTGCGCGTCGTCGTGCCGGCGCTGCCGCGCATCAGCAACCACACCGATTTCGACCCGCTGCGCGCGCATCCGCAGGTCGAATTCACGTACTGGAAGAGCGGCCCCGTCCCGGATGCCGACCTCCTGATCCTGCCCGGTTCGAAGAGCGTGCAGCGCGATCTCGCATGGCTGCGCGACGCGGGCTGGGACACGCTGATCCGTCGCCATCTGCGCTACGGCGGCAAGGTGATCGGCATCTGCGGCGGGATGCAGATGCTCGGCCGCACGCTCGACGATCCGCTCGGCCTCGAAGGGGCGCCCGGCAGCGTGCTGGGGCTCGGGCTGCTCGATTTCGACACGACCCTGCAGCGCGACAAGACGCTGAAGAACGTGACCGGGCATCTCGCGCTGCCGGGCGGGGCGGCCGTGCGCGGCTACGAGATCCACATGGGCGACACGCACGGGCCCGCGCTCGCGTCGCCCGCGCTGACGCTGGCAGCCGACGCCGCAGCCGACGCCTCCGACGCCACACGCCCGGACGGCGCGGTGTCCGGCGATGGCCAGATTCTCGCGACCTACGTGCACGGGCTGTTCGACTCGCCCGACGCATGCGCGGCGCTGCTCGCGTGGGCCGGGCTCGACGGCGCGGAGCGCATCGACTATCCGGCGTTGCGCGAGGCATCGCTCGAGCGGCTGGCCGACTCGTTCGCCGACCATCTCGATCTCGACGCGCTGTACGCCGAGTTTCGTTGACGCTGGCCGGGCCATGCTCGCTTTTTCCGCCGGATCGCATACAACACAGGAGGGCGGATGTCCGCCTGGAGGAGTGCGACGATGAAGGCTCGATGGTGGTGGGGCATGCTGCTCGCGGCGCTGCTGGGCGTGTCGGCGGTTGCGCATGCGTGCGATTCGTCCGTACCGGGCGGCGGCCAGTCCGGTTCCGGCAACGCCACACAAGGCAAGAGCGGTTACTGAAGCAGGTCGCGGGGCATGATCGGGCATGCCCCTTTTTATGTCTCGATTGATTCCATTGGGGAATGAGTTAAAGCGAATTGGCGCGTTTATCGGTCGAATCGATTCGAATAGAGTGCGATCCATTCACACCACTCACGAAGGAATTCGCCATGAACCCCAATCGCCTCAACGATTTCGCCGCGACCCTGCTGCGCGTCGCGCTCGGCGTGCTGTACCTCGCGCACGTCGCGCAGAAGGTGTTCGTCTTCACGCTGCCCGGCACCGCGCAGTTCTTCGCGTCGATCGGCCTGCCGGGCTGGCTCGCGTACCTGACGACGTTCGTCGAACTGGCCGGCGGCCTGGCGCTGCTCGCGGGCTTCCGCGTGCGCGTCGCCGCGCTGGTGCTGCTGCCGTTCATGCTCGGCGCGACCGCCGCGCATCTGCCGAACGGCTGGAGCTTCGCGTCGCCGAACGGCGGCTGGGAATACCCGGCGTTCTGGGCCGTCACGCTCGCCGTGCAGGCGCTGCTGGGCGGCGGCGCATTCGCGCTCGGCGCACGGGAAGCCTCGGTTCAGCGTGCGTAATGGGGTAAGTGGGTAAGTCGGCGGGGTAAGCCGGCGTACGCAACGCGGCGCAACCCGTTTCGGTGACACCCCGTTTGCCGATATCATCGCTCCCTGTATCCGCAATCGAGCGGCGCCTGCCCCGCGGTAGGCGCCGCGCGGCTTTTTCGGGGGAATTCATGACGGTGATCGTGGTGGCGAATCCGAAGGGCGGCGTGGGGAAGAGCACGCTGTCCACCAATCTTGCCGGCTATTTCGCGGCGCAGGGCGCGTGGGTCGCGCTCGCCGACCTGGACCGGCAGCAGTCCGCGCATGCTTGGCTCGACCTGCGGCCGGCCGGACTGCCGGCAATCGAGGCATGGGAACTCGATCCGGACGCGCCGACGAAGCCGCCGCGCGGCCTCGAATATGCGGTGATCGATACGCCGGCCGGGCTGCACGGCAACCGGCTCAACGTCGCGCTGCAACTGGCCGACAAGGTGATCGTGCCGCTGCAGCCGTCGATGTTCGATATTCTGGCCACGCAGCAGTTTCTGGAGCGCCTCGCCGGCGAGAAGGCCGTGCGCAAGGGCAGCGTCGAGGTCGGGATCGTCGGGATGCGGGTCGATGCGCGCACGCGCTCGTCGGACCAGCTTCACCGGTTCGTCGAAGGGCTCGGCCTGCCGGTGCTCGGCTACGTGCGCGACACGCAGAACTACGTGCAGATCGCCGCGCACGGCCTCACGCTGTGGGACGTTGCGAAGAGCCGGGTCGAGAAGGATCTCGAACAGTGGCGGCCGATCGTCGAATGGGCCGAACGCCGCGCGCCGAAGGCCGAGAAGACGGAGAGGGCCGCCAAGGCGTCCTGATCGCGCGGCCGCCGGGCCGGTACGCGATGAAATGAGAAAGGGCCGGATCCCGTGACACACGGCATCCGGCCCTTCGATCCTACGACCCTTCGACCGCAAGCGGCACGGCCGCTCCGCGCGCCGCGGCACGCGGCCGGCCAGTCAGGTCAGGTCCAGTTCTGCGTCGGCACGTGATCGCGGTGGCCCTTGATCTTGTTGCCGTCGTCGATGAACACGAGCTTCGGCTTCCAGCCGGCCTGAATCTCGGCTTCATCGACCATCGCGAATGCGGCGATGATCACAAGGTCGCCGAGCTGCGCGCGACGCGCGGCCGAGCCGTTCAGCGAGATCATCCCGCTGCCGCGCTCGCCCTTGATCGCGTACGTCGAGAAACGCTCGCCGTTGTTGATGTTCCAGATGTCGATCCGTTCGTTTTCGATGAGGCCGGCCGCTTCGAGCAGGTCTTCGTCGATCGCGCACGAGCCTTCGTAGTGCAGCTCGCAGTGCGTGACGGCCGCGCGGTGGATCTTCGATTTGAGCATGTGGCGCTGCATGGTGTCTCCGTGATGCGTCGTGAGAGGCGCGGGCGGGCGGCCCGTCAGATTTCCAGGTTGTCGATGAGGCGCGTCGCGCCGAGCTTCGCGGCCGCGAGCACGACGAGCGGCTCGCCAGCTTCGAGTTCGGCGGCGCTCGGTGCGATCAGGTTCGCGCGGCGGCGGATCGCGATGTAGTCGGGCGCCCAGCCGCGCTCGGCCAGATGCGTGCGCGCGTGATGCTCGAGCTTGCCGAGGTCGCGCTCGCCGCCGAGCACGCTGTCGCGCACGCGCTGCAGCGTTTTCACGAGTTCGGGCGCTTCCTTGCGCTCGTCGGTCGTCAGGTAGCGGTTGCGCGACGACAGCGCGAGGCCGTCCTCGTCGCGCACGGTTTCGGCGGCGATGATCTCGACCGGCAGCGCGAGCTGCTGGCACATCCGGCGCACGATCATCAGCTGCTGGTAATCCTTCTTGCCGAACACGGCGACGCGCGGCTGCACGCAGGACATCAGCTTCGTGACGACCGTGCACACGCCGGCGAAGAAGCCGGGCCGGAATTCACCCTCGAGAATCCCGCCGAGATCGTCCGGCGGCAGCACGCGGTATTCCTGCGGTTCCGGGTACATGTCGCGTTCGGTCGGCGCGAACAGCACGTAGACGTTTTCCTGCTGCAGCTTCTCGATATCGTCCTGGAGCGTGCGCGGATACTTGTCGAAGTCCTCGTTCGGGCCGAATTGCAGCCGGTTGACGAAGATGCTCGCCACGACCGGGTCGCCGTGCTGGCGCGCGAGGCGCATCAGCGACAGGTGCCCTTCGTGCAGGTTGCCCATCGTCGGCACGAACGCCGTGCGGTTCTGTCCACGCAACTGGTCGCGCAGTTCCTGGATCGAGCTGATGACTTTCATGATCGGGTAGCGGTTTCCTCGCGCATGCGCGCGTTGGCGCCGCAGCAGCGGCGTCGGGGTCGAAGCGGAGAACGCCGGCGCGCGGGCGGCGCATCGGGCGTCGGCGGATTGTAGAGGATTTGGCCGCCAAACGCATCGAAAAAAGTACGGTCGTTCACTTTTTAAGAGGGCGTGCCGGCAGCGGCCCGCGCAGTCGCGTCGGGCTGCGGCGAGGCGGCATGTGTGCCGGAATGAATCGGGAGGGCGGGAAGGGCGGGCGCGGGCGTTACGCGGGCGCCTGGCCGGTTACGCGGGCAGGTACGCGAGACGCACGTAGATCGGCGCGAACGGCTCGGCCTGCGTGATCTCGAGGAGCGATTCGCGCGCGAGTTCGAGCATCGCGATGAAATTCACGACGACGACCGGCACGCCGCGCGACGTGTCGAACAGCTCGGCGAATTCCATGAAGCGCGCGTTCTGCAGCCGGCGCAGGATCAGGCTCATGTGCTCCCGCACCGACAGCTCCTCGCGGGAGATCTTGTGGTGCTGGACGAGCTTCGCGCGCTTGAGCACGTCGGCCCATGCGGCGCGCAGGTCGTCCGAATTCACGTCGGGGAAGCGCGGCGTGACGCTCTGCTCGATGTAGACCTCGGCGCGCAGGAAGTCGCGGCCGAGCTGCGGCAACTGGTCGAGCCGCTGCGCGGCAAGCTTCATCTGCTCGTATTCGAGCAGGCGGCGCACGAGTTCGGCGCGCGGATCCTCGGCTTCCTCACCGGTGTCGGCCTTCTTGACCGGCAGCAGCATCCGCGACTTGATCTCGATCAGCATCGCGGCCATCAGCAGGTACTCGGCCGCGAGCTCGAGGTTCGACGTGCGGATCTGGTCGACGTAGCCCAGATATTGCGCGGTGACCTGCGCCATCGGGATGTCGAGCACGTTGAAGTTCTGCTTGCGGATCAGGTAGAGCAGCAGGTCGAGCGGACCTTCGAAGGTCTCGAGGAACACCTCGAGCGCATCGGGCGGGATGTAGAGATCCTGCGGCAGCTTGAACAGCGGCTCGCCGTACAGGCGAGCGAATGCCGCGACACCGTCGACCGTGTCGGGCGTCGAATCGGCGCCCGCGGGCGCGGCGATCGCGTCGTCCTGGCGGGCGGCGCTGGCCTCGTCGGCGGCGCTCACGTCGTCAGAAGTTCTGGTAGTAGACGTACGACGTTTGCTTCACGCGCGATTCCTGCTGCTCGGCGCGCTCTTCAAGGTCGATCGGCTGCTTGTCCCACAGCAGGGAACGGCCCTTGCGCTGCTCTTCCTCGAGCGTCGGCTTCTGTTGCTTGAGCTGGTTCAGGAACTGCGTGACATCGGACTGGTACGGCATGGCTGGATTTTCCGTTTCGGGCGGCGCACGATGCGCCGGATTCACGATGGCGGGATTTTACCGCAACGCGGGAACGGCCGGCGGCAATCGCGCGTCGAATCCGCGGGCTGGCGCGCAGCCGGTGGCCGCAAGCGCGCCGCCGGGCATGACGCAGCGGCCACGCGCGCTCGCGCGGCGGTTTACAAACATTAAGCTTTGACGCCGGCACGCTGTGGTCAAATACAGGGTTTCCACAAAACCGTGACAACCGAGGGCGAGGTCATATTTGGCGGGGCAGTCGAACCAGCAAGCACATCCGGCACATGACGCGGGCCCGCGCGTGGAACGCAGTCGCGCCGGCGCCGCGGCCCGTGCCGCACGGGCGACCCTCGCGGGTTGCCTGGCCGCGTGCTTCGCGCTGCCGGCCCACGCGAAGTACGACGTCGATATCGACGCGCCGCGCTCGGTGCGCAAGCTGCTCAAGACGCACCTCGACATCGCGCGCTTCGCGAAGCGCGACGACATCAGCGACGACCAGTTCGACTTCCTCGTGACGGCCACCCCGCAGCAGGTGCGCGACCTGACCGCGACGGCCGGGTATTTCTCGCCGGTCGTGCGCACCGACGTGCGCACGCGCGACGGCAAGCGCGACGTGCGCATCGCGGTCGATCCGGGCAAGCAGACCGTCGTGTCGAGCGTCGACCTGACCTTCAACGGGCCCGTCGACACCGAGGACCCGAAGCAGGAAGCCGCGACCCGTTTCGCGTTTTCGCTGAAGCCGGGCGACCCGTTCACGCAGTCCGACTGGGACGGCGCGAAGGGCGCGGCGCTCAGGCAATTGCAGTCGCGTCGTTATCTCGGCGCGAAGATCGCGTCGTCGGAGGCGCGCATCGATCCGCGCACGCAGCGCGCGACGCTCGCGGTCACGTTCGACAGCGGTCCGACGTTCACGATCGGCAAGGTCGACGTCGACGGTGTGCGGCGCTATCCGGAGAAGATCGTCACGAACGTCAATCCGCTGTCGGAAGGCGAGATCTACGACGTGCAGCGGATCACCGAATTGCAGCGGCAGTTGCAGAACACGCCGTACTACGCGAGCGTCGCGATCGACGTCGGCGACGATACGGCGAAGCCCGAGCGCACGCCCGTGCACGTGAAGGTCAGCGAGTTCCCGTACAACAACATCCGCGGCGGCGTCGGCTTCGCGACCGACACCGGGCCGCATGTGCAGGGCTCCTACACGTATCTCGACACGTTCGGCGCCGCGTGGCCGCTGACCGTGTCGGGCCGGCTCGACCAGATCCAGCAATACGGGCAGGTCCAGCTGTCGATGCCGCCGGGCGAGAAGGGGTGGACCAACAGCGTGCTCGCGTCGTACACGAACACCAACGTGTCGGATACGCGCATCTACAGCGCGCGGGTCGGCGTGCAGCGCACGCGCACGGGCCAGTTCATCGACTATTCGTATTCGCTGATGTACTACCAGGACCGGCTCGACCAGAACGGCGCGGGGCCGACCACGAGCCGCGCGCTGGTGCCGCAATGGGCATGGACGCGCCGCAACGTCGACGATCCGCTGTTCCCGCGTTCGGGCAACCTGATCCACGCGGAGGCCGGCTTCGCGGTCAAGGGCGTACTGACCGACCAGACCTTCATCCGCGGCTACGCGCGCGGCCAGCAGTACCTGCCGGTCGGCAAGCGCGACCTGTTCGTGTTCCGCGCGGAGCTCGGCGGCGTGTTCACGAGCGGCAGCTCGACCGGCGTGCCGGCGTCGCTGCTGTTCCGCGCGGGCGGCTCGAACTCGGTGCGCGGCTACGGTTACCAGAGCATCGGCAACAGCGTCGACGGTTCCGTCCTGCCGACCAAGTACCTGATGACGGGCACCGCCGAATACCAGCACTGGTTCAACCGCGACTGGGGCGCCGCGACGTTCTTCGACATCGGCACGGCCACCGATGCGTGGGGCGAACGCGTGTTCTATCCGGGTGTCGGCGTCGGCGCGCGCTGGCGCAGCCCGGTCGGCCCGATCAACGTCGACGTCGCGTACGGGTTGCGCAACCATAGCGTGCGCCCGTACCTGACGCTCGGCATCGCTTTCTGAACGTACCGCTTCATCGACGAACCGCATGACGAAGGACCCGAACGATACGAACGACACGCCGCCGCCTGGCGATCCGGACACGCCCGACGGCGCGCCCGCCGCGCCGCCGCGCGCGCCGCGCCGCGGGGCCGTCGCGCGCATCGGGCGGTTCGTCGCATGGACGCTCGCGACGGTCGTGCTGCTCGTCGTGCTGGCCGTCGGGCTCGTGCTGGCCGCGGTGACGACCGAGCACGGCACGCGGCTCGCGTGGCAGGCGGCGGAGCGCGTGCTCGGCTCGCGGCTCGCGGGCACGCTCGACGGCGGCTCGCTCGCGACCGGCGTGCGGTTGCGCGGGTTCGCCTGGACGAGCCCCGACGGCACCGGTACCGAAATCCGCATCGACCGGCTCGACGGCCGCTGGGCATTGACCCGCGCGCCGTGGCGTCTGTCCATCGCGTATCTTCGCGCCGGCACGATCGACGTGCGGATCCCGCCGGGGCCGTCGACGCCGAGTACGACGCCGCAGGACCTGAGCCTGCCGCTGCAGTTGCGGATCGACGACCTGCGCGTCGATCGCCTGGCGATCCACGACGGCGGCTCGACGACGCAGCTCGACCATCTCGCGCTGAACGGCCGCAGCGACGGTCGTCACCATGAACTCGTGCTCGACGGCGTCGATACGCCGTACGGCGCGCTGACTGCGCGCGCGAAACTCGATGGCGTGAAGCCGTTTGCGCTGACGGGGGAGGCCACTTACGCGGGCAAGCTGTCCGACGAGCCGGTCGATGCGCGCGCTCGCGTGTCGGGCTCGCTCGAGGCGCTCGTCGCGGAAGTCGACGCGAGCGGGATGAAGCTGAACGGGCGCGCGCACGTCGAGGCCGCGCCGTTCGGCGCGGTGCCGCTCACGCGCGCGTCGCTCGCGTTCGATCACGTGAACCCGCAGGCGCTCGCGCCCGGCGCGCCGGCCGCCGATCTCGCGGTGCGCGCGGAACTCGCACCCGTGACCGCGCCGGCCGGCTCGGCGCCCGCAAAGGGGTTCGCGGTGACGGGCCCGGTGTCGATCGTCAACGCGAAGCCCGGCACGCTCGGCGATCACCTGTTGCCGGTGATCGACGCGCACGCGAACGTGCATCTCGACGCGCACGCGCAGCGGATCGACGCGCTTGCGCTGAAGCTGATCCGCGACGGCAGCGTGACGGGCAACGGCACGCTGACGGGCGGCAAGGGCCGCTTCGACCTGAAGGTCGCGAACCTCGACCTGAACGCCTTCGTCGCCGAGCTGCGGCCGATGCGCCTGGGCGGCCCGCTCGGCGTGACGCTCGCGGGCGACGTGACGACCGTCGACTTCAACCTGAACGATCCGAAGCTCGCGCTCGGCGCACGCGCGAAGGTTGCGCTGACGTCGCAGCAGACCGTGCTGACCGACGCGCGCGTGACGGCGGGCAAGGGCCGCATCGACCTGACGGGCGTGTTCCGCCACGATGCGCATTCGAGCTACGACGCGAAGGCGACGCTGACGGCGTTCGATCCGCTGCTGCTCGCCGCGCAGAGCGCGCCGAAGGCCGGCGGCGGCAAGGCGCCCGCCAAGGCGGCCAAGGCGCCGCCCAGGCGCGGCGAGACGCGCGTGTCGGGCACGCTGACGGCGTCGGGCGCGTTCGCGCCGCAGGTGTCGACGAAGGCGACCTTCAAGCTCGGCGACAGCCTGTACGACGGCGTGCCGCTGACCGGCGCCGGCGTCGTGCAGCTCGCCGGCTCGCGGATCCTGCCGAGCAACGCGAACCTGTCGATCGCGGGTAATCATGTCGACCTGCGCGGCAGCTTCGGGGCACCCGGCGACCGGCTGCGCTTCGTCGTCGACGCGCCGCAGCTCGACCGGCTCGGCTTCGGCGTGGAAGGGCTCGTGCAGGCGCAGGGCGACCTGACCGGCAGCTTCGCGCACCCGAACGTGACGGCCACCTACAAGGCCGAGCACGTCGTCGTCGGCTCGAACCGGATCGGTGCCGCGCAGGGCCGCGCGGACATCCGCGACGGCGCGCACGGCGCCCTCGTGTTCACGGCCGACGCGACCGACCTCGCGCTCGGCTCGCTGACGCTGAAATCGCTGCGCGCGAACCTCGACGGCACGCGCGCGAAGCACACGCTCGACGCGTCGGCGCTCGGGACGGCTGGCGGCCGCGTGATCGACATGACGCTCGCGGCGAACGGCGGCGTGGTCGAGAGCCGCGACGGGATGCGCTGGGACGGTACCGTGACGCGGCTCGCGAACCGCGGCACGCCGAGCGTCGCGCTGCAGGCGCCGCTGACCGTATCGGCCGGTGCCAGCCGCGTGACGCTCGGCGCGACGCGGCTCACGCTCGAGGGCGCGGCGATCGACCTGAAGTCGTTCGTGTTCGATCACGGCCAGATGCGCTCGGCGGGCTCCGTGAGCGGCGTGTCGGTCGCGCGTTTCCTCGAGGTCCGCCAGGAGCTGACGGGCCAGCGGCCACCGGTGCGAACCGACGTCGTGCTCGACGCCGACTGGGATTTCTCGCTCGGCGCGAACTCGACCGGCCATGTGCAGGTGAAGCGGCGCGGCGGCGACGTGACGATCGAGAGCGGGCGCGGCATCGCGTCGCTGGGGCTGACCGACCTGTCCGCACGCGCGAACTTCACGCCCGGCAACCGGCTCAACGTGACGGCGCTCGCGAAGGCGAACCGGATCGGCACGCTCGATGCGAACGTCACCGTGCCGTTTGCGCTGCGCGACGGCATGTTCGGCGTGGTCGACGACGGCCCGCTGTCGGGCCGCATCGACGTCGACGTCCCGGCGCTGAAGACGACCGGCAACCTGTTCGGGCCGAGCTACCTGCTCGGCGGGCGCGCGGCGCTGAAGCTGACCGTCGCGGGCACGCCGGTGAAGCCGAACCTGTCGGGGACGCTGACGGGCGACGACCTGTCCGCGACGCTTGTCGACCAGGGCGTGCAACTGAAGGACGGCATCGTGCGCATCAAGCTGTCGGAAAACCTCGTCGAATTCCAGCAGGTCGAGTTCCACGGCGGCGACGGCACGCTGCGCGCACTTGGCCGCGTGCGTCTCGACGGCGAGGCGCCCGACCTGACCGCGAGCATCGTCGCGGACAAGCTCGAGCTGTTCGCGGCGCCGGACCGGAAGCTGTCGCTGTCGGGCAAGGCGACGGTCGCGAACGACGGGCCGCGCGGCGCGCTGTCGATCGACGGCAAGTTCGTCGTCGATCGCGCGCTGTTCGACCTGCCCGAGGAGTCCGCGCCGCACCTGTCGGACGACGTGGTGATCGTGCAACCCGACGGCACGGTGCGCGGCGAGACGCCGACCGGCACCGCCGTCGCCAAGCCGAAGCCGGCCGCGGACAAGCCGGCGCCGTCGCTCGCGCCGCGCGCGAACATCGACATCGGCCTCGGCAACAACTTCCGCTTCAAGGGGCACGGCGCGGATCTCGGGCTGCGCGGCACGATCACCGTGATGAGCGCGCCGGGCGTGCCGCTGCGCGCGGTCGGCAACGTGCGCGTGACCGAAGGGTCGACGTACACGTCGTTCGGCCGCAAGCTCGCGATCGAGAACGGCTTCTTCACGTTCAACGGCCCCGTGTCGAACCCGGGCGTCAACATCCTCGCGATGCGGCGCAACCAGGAAGTCGAGGCCGGCGTGCAGGTCACGGGCACGATCCAGTCGCTGACGGTCAAGCTGGTGTCGGAACCGAACGTCACGGACAACGAAAAGCTGTCGTGGCTGCTGTTCGGGCACGGCACCGACCAGGGCAACAACGTCGGCCAGCAGGGCACGATGACGGCGGCGCTCGGGCTGCTCGGCAGCGTGACCGGCAAGCGCGTCGCGCAGACCTTCGGTCTCGACGAGGTCTCGGTCGGCCGCAGCGAAGTGGGCCTCACCGATCCGCAGGTCGTGCTGGTGTCGAAGGCGATCAACGAGCGGTTCGTGCTCGGCTTCGAGCAGGGGCTGCAATCGGCGAGCAACGCGTTCAAGGCGACGATCAACCTGACGCGCTTCTGGTCCGTGTCCGCGTACGGCGGCACGTTCCAGGGCGTCGACCTGAACTACACGCGGCGTTTCGACCGGTGGTTCGGCAGCGACGCGGCGCGGGCGCGGCGTGCCGAGCAGCCCTGAATGAAAAAGCCCCGCACGAAACGAATCGTGCGGGGCTTTGTTTCGCGCCAGCGGCAGCGCGTTCGGCTTACTTCACGCGCATGCCGGGTTTCGCGCCGCTGTGCGGCTCGAGGATGTAGAGGCCCGGTTCCGCCTTCTCGTCGGTGGCCGACGCGGCGAGCACCATCCCTTCGGACAGGCCGAACTTCATCTTGCGCGGCGCGAGGTTCGCGACCATCACGGTCAGCTTGCCCACGAGCTGCTCGGGCTGGTACGCGGACTTGATGCCCGAGAACACGTTGCGGGTCTTTTCCTCGCCGACGTCGAGCGTGAGCTGCAGCAGCTTGTCCGAACCCTCGACGGCCTGGCACGCGACGATCTTCGCGATGCGCAGGTCGATCTTCGCGAAATCGTCGATCGAGATGGGGGCATCGTCGGCGCCGTTCACGGCGGCCGGCTTCGCGTTCGCCTTGGCGTTCTTCACCTCCTTGGCGGCGTTCGCGCTCGCGGCGGCCGCGCCGGTGGCCTCGGCCTGCAGCGAATCGCGGTTCGCGGCGAGCAATGCCTCGATCTGCTTCGGGTCGACGCGCGTCATCAGGTGCTGGTACGCCTTGATCGGCTGTTCCGACGACAGCGGCTTCGCGGCATCGGCCCATGCGAGCGGCGCGATCCCGAAGAACGACTCGACGGCCTCGGCCACGCGTGGCAACACCGGCTTCAGCGCGAGCGACAGCAGGCGGAAGGACTCGAGGCTTACGCTGCAGGTTTCGTGCAGCGCGACCGCGTTGGCCGGATCCTTCGCGAGATCCCACGGTTTCGCGCCGTCGACGTACGCGTTCACTTCGTCCGCGAGCTCCATCGTGTGGCGCAGCGCGCGGCCGTACTCGCGTGCTTCGTAGTGCGCGGCGATCCCCGGAATCGCATCGCGCAGCTTCACGACGAGCGGATGGTTCATCGCGCTGTCCTGCACGCGGCCGTCGAAGCGCTTGATCAGGAAGCCTGCCGCGCGGCTCGCGATGTTCACGTACTTGCCGACGAGATCGCTGTTCACGCGCGCCTGGAAATCGTCGAGGTTCAGGTCGATGTCTTCCATCGTCGCGTTCAGCTTCGCGGCGAAGTAGTAGCGCAGCCATTCGGGGTTCAGGCCCGTGTCGATGTAGCTCTGCGCGGTGATGAACGTGCCGCGCGACTTCGACATCTTCGCGCCGTCGACCGTCAGGAAGCCGTGCGCGAACACGTTGGTCGGCGTGCGGTGGCCCGAGAACTCGAGCATCGCGGGCCAGAACAGCGTGTGGAAGTACAGGATGTCCTTGCCGATGAAGTGATACTGCTCGGTGGTCGAGCCCGGGCGGATCCACGCGTCGAAGTCGACGCCGTTGCGGTCGCACAGGTTCTTGAAGCTCGCGTAGTAGCCGACCGGTGCGTCGAGCCACACGTAGAAATACTTGCCGGGTGCGCCCGGGATCTCGAAGCCGAAGTACGGCGCGTCACGCGAGATGTCCCAGTCGGCGAGCTTGGCCTCGCCGGCGTCGCCGAGCCATTCGCGCATCTTGTTGGTTGCTTCGGGCTGCGCGAGGCCGCTCACCCATTCGCGCAGGAACGTTTCGCAGCGCGGATCGGACAGGCGGAAGAAGTAGTGCTTAGAGGTCTTGCGCACCGGCGTCGCGCCCGACACGACCGAATACGGGTTCAGCAGTTCGGTCGGCAGGTAGGTCGAGCCGCACACTTCGCAGTTGTCGCCGTACTGGTCCTTCGCGTGGCACTTTGGACACTCGCCCTTGATGAAGCGGTCGGGCAGGAACATTTCCTTGACGGGATCGTACGCCTGCTCGATCTCGCGCTCGGCGATGAAACCGGCTTCCTGCAGCGCGACGTAGATCTTCTCGCTCAGCACGCGGTTCTCGTCCGAATCGGTCGAGTAGAAATTGTCGAACGACACGCCGAAGCTGTCGAAGTCGCGCTTGTGCTCGGTCCACACGCGGTCGATCAGCTGCTTCGGGGTCAGGCCTTCCTTCTCCGCGCGCAGCATGATCGGCGTGCCGTGCGTGTCGTCGGCGCCGATGTAGTAGACCTCATGGCCATGCATTCGCAGCGTCCGCACCCAGATGTCGGTCTGGATGTACTCGACCAGGTGGCCGATGTGGATCTGCCCGTTGGCATAGGGCAGTGCGGACGTAACGAGGATCTGGCGGCCACCTTGCGGCGCCGCAGCCTGCACGGAAGTGAGGTCGGATGCGGACATAGGGTCTGTAGAGGAACGGCGGAAAACGACGGGAAACTGCGATTCTAGCAGGGGTGCGCGCCAGCGACGCGGGCAGGGCGCCGCTGACGGGCGCCGGAACGGGCGGGGCCGCGCAAGCGGCGTGCCCGATGGCGGTGTGCTGCGATGCAGCACGAATTCCGTGGGCAAAAAAAACCGGGGCGGATACGGCCCCGGAGCAACAACGACAAGAGGAGAATGGTGACGCGCCGGCAACACCAGCCGCGTACCGTAAATACTGACCACGGCCTGCGACAGAAGTTCGAAAATTTTTTCGATTTGTTACCGGCTCCGCCGGAAGCCTTGTCCGGCGAGGCTGCGCGGGCGGCGGGCCCGCGCCTTCCCCTCGTCGTGCGCTTACTGCGCCTGTGCTGCGCGCAGGTAGATTTCGACGCGGCGGTTCTGTGCGCGGCCGGCTTCCGTCGCGTTGTCCGCGATCGGGTTCGACGGGCCCATGCCCTGTGCCGACAGGCGGCCGCCGGCGACGCCGCGCTGCACGAGCGCATTCACGACGCTCTGCGCACGGTTCTGCGACAGCGTCTGGTTCAGCTGCTGCGAACCCGTGCTGTCCGTGTAGCCGACGATCGATGCCGTCACTTGCGGGTTCTGGTTCAGCGTCGTCGCCAGGTCGTTCAGCAGCGGCGTGAAGGCCGGCGTGATCGCGTACTGGTTCGTCGCGAACGTCACCGAGCTCGGCACGTTCAGCTTCAGCGAGCCGTCCGGCTGCTCGGTCACCTGCGTACCCGTCTTGGCTGCCGACGGCGCGAGCTTGTTCTTGATCGCCTGCCAGTTGTAACCCGTCACGCCGCCGACCAGTGCGCCGACGCCCGCGCCGATCGCCGCGCCCTTGCCGCCGCCCGCCAGCGCGCCGATGCCTGCGCCCAGCGCCGCACCCGTGCCGGTACCGACGGCCGTGTTGTTGCCTTGCTGCGTGGCGCAGCCTGCCAGCAGTGCGCCGGCCAATGCGAAGACGGACAGACGGGTCGCGATTTTCATGTTCATCTTGGATTCCTCTCTTGGTTGAACGAGTCGACAACGACGACAACAGTTACGGCTCCACGCGCGGGCCGCCCGAAAAAGGAGGGCAGGCCTGCGCCAGCGGCAGCCGCCGAGGTGGCCGCATGCCCTGTCCGTCAGCGTGGCTGTTCGGGCAGTGCGACGCGTCAGCCTCTACAATATAGGCGGTTGGCGGCCGATTTGGCCCCATAGCATGCCGCAGGCGAAGAGTGCGCCGGGTCGCGCGTTCGCGCAATGGCGTGCAACAGATTCTTTCACTTTTCCCGATTTTCGCAGCGTAATTTGATATTTTTTGACGTTTGCGCGCGAGAAAAACGTTTTCACGGAGTTTCGATGAGCATTGACCGGGCACAAGTCGACGCCGCTTTGGCGGCTGTCGTCGACCCCAATACCGGCCGTCCGTATGCGGCGAACAAGGGCGTGCGCAACGTCGCGATCGACGGCGACGTCGTGGCGCTCGACGTGGTGCTCGGTTATCCCGCGCGCAGCCAGCACGACGACGTGCGCGCACGCGTCACCGCGGCGCTCCAGGCCGTGCCCGGCGTGCGCGACGCGCGCGTCGCCGTGTCGCAGGAGATCGTCGCGCACACGGTGCAGCGTGGCGTGAAACTGCTGGCGAACGTGAAGAACATCGTGGCGGTCGCATCGGGCAAGGGCGGCGTCGGCAAGAGCACGACGGCCGTCAACCTCGCGCTCGCGCTCGCCGCCGAAGGCGCGTCGGTCGGCATCCTCGACGCCGACATCTACGGCCCGTCGCTGCCGACGATGCTCGGCATCCACGGCCAGCGCCCCGAGTCGCCGGACAACCAGTCGATGAACCCGCTCGTCGGCCACGGCCTGCAGGCGAACTCGATCGGCTTCCTGATCGAGGAAGACAACCCGATGGTGTGGCGCGGCCCGATGGCGACCTCCGCGCTCGAGCAGTTGCTGCGCCAGACCAACTGGCGCGAGCTCGACTACCTGATCGTCGACATGCCGCCCGGCACGGGCGACATCCAGCTCACGCTCGCGCAGCGCGTGCCCGTCACGGGCGCGGTGATCGTCACGACGCCGCAGGACATCGCGCTGCTCGACGCGAAGAAGGGCCTGAAGATGTTCGAGAAGGTCGGGATTCCGATCCTCGGCATCGTCGAGAACATGAGCATCCACATCTGTTCGAACTGCGGCCACGAAGAACACATCTTCGGCGCCGGCGGGGCCGAGCGGATGGCGAAGGATTACGACGTGAACGTGCTCGGCAGCCTGCCGCTCGACATCGCGATCCGCGAGCGCGCCGACAGCGGCACGCCGACGGTCGCGGCCGATCCCGAAGGCGCGCTGGCCCGTCGTTACCGCGACATCGCGCGCGGCGTCGCGCTGGCGATTGCCGAGCGTTCGCGCGACATGACGTCGAAGTTCCCGTCGATCGTTGTTCAAAATACGTAAAACCCTTGCGGGGCGGGGCCTCACGCTGTTTACGGCGCCGCGAGGCGCGGTATCATGGCGACTTTTCCCGGGTCCCTTTACCCGTCCGGCGCGGCCGTCGTGTCAAACGGCCGCCAGCCGGCATGAGGATCGAATGAAACAACGACATCACGGCGTGCGCGCCGGCCGCGTGCGGTACGCGCTGCTGGCCGCCGCCGCGCTGGGCCTGCTGGCCGGCTGCACCTCCTTTTCCTCGTCGCACGAAAAACGGGCCGACGCACAACTGCAGCCGACGGTCGGCTCGCAGACGCGCGGCGCGGTGACGTTCGTCGAGCGTCCGGACGGCGTTCAGGTCACGTACAACCTGGCCGGCCTTCCGCCCAACAGCGATCACGCGCTACAGGTGCACGAACGCGGCGACTGCAACGCGGGCGACGGCTCGAGCGCCGGCCAGGTGTTCGCGCCGGCCGCCGACCGGTTGCGCGCGGGCGCCCGCGTCGCCGGCGATCTCGGCAACATCCATGCGGACGCGAACGGCGTCGCGGCCGGCTTCATCGTCGCGCCCGATCTGGCCCTCGATGGCGTGCGCTCGGCGATGAACCGCGCGGCGCTGGTGCACCGCGACTCGAGCGATCCCGCGTTTCCGCAGCATGGCGCGGGGCCCGCGCTCGCCTGCGGCGTGATCCGTTGACGGCCGCCGCGTGCGCCGGCCGATGATCGCGTAAAATGTGCGCCTTTCCCGGCCGCCGCTTCGCGGGTATGGCCCTCACCGACTGTCACGCAGCGTTTCCAGGCGCCCTGTTATGAGCATCAAGTCCGACAAATGGATTCGGCGCATGGCCGAAGAGCACAAGATGATCGAGCCGTTCGTGCCCGATCAGGTCCGCGCGTCCGAGGACGGCCGCCGGATCGTCAGCTACGGCACGTCGAGCTACGGCTACGACATCCGCTGCGCGGACGAATTCAAGATCTTCACGAACATCAACTCGACGATCGTCGATCCGAAGAACTTCGACGAGGGGTCGTTTGTCGATTTCAAGGGCGACGTGTGCATCATCCCGCCGAACTCGTTCGCGCTGGCCCGCACCGTCGAATATTTCCGCATCCCGCGCACCGTGCTCACCGTCTGCCTCGGCAAGTCGACCTATGCGCGCTGCGGGATCATCGTCAACGTGACGCCGTTCGAACCCGAGTGGGAAGGCTACGTCACGCTGGAATTCTCGAACACCACGCCGTTGCCCGCGAAGATCTACGCGAACGAAGGCGTCGCGCAGGTGCTCTTCTTCGAAAGCGACGAAGTGTGCGACGTGTCGTACGCGGATCGCGGCGGCAAGTATCAGGGGCAGCGCGGTGTCACGCTGCCGAAAACCTGATCTGGTTGCATAACGTCTCACCAGTTTCCGGGTGACCGCTGCGCGTGACGCGCCGCGGTCGTTCTTTTTGGAGAATCGCCCATGAAGTTTCGTTTCCCCGTCGTCATCATCGACGAAGATTTCCGCTCCGAGAACATCTCGGGCTCCGGCATCCGGGCGTTGGCCGAAGCGATCGAGAAGGAGGGCGTCGAAGTCCTCGGCCTCACGAGCTACGGCGATCTGACGTCGTTCGCGCAGCAATCGAGCCGCGCGTCGTGCTTCATCCTGTCGATCGACGACGACGAACTCATGCTCGGCGAAACCGGCCCGGACGGCGAACTGCCCGAACTCGCGACCGCGATCATCGAGCTGCGCGCGTTCGTCACCGAAGTGCGCCGCCGCAACGCGGACATCCCGATCTTCCTGTACGGCGAGACGCGCACGTCGCGCCACCTGCCGAACGACATCCTGCGCGAGCTGCACGGCTTCATCCACATGTTCGAGGACACGCCGGAGTTCGTCGCGCGCCACATCATCCGTGAAGCGAAGGTCTATCTCGACTCGCTCGCGCCGCCGTTCTTCAAGGAACTGGTGAAGTACGCGGACGAAGGCTCGTACTCGTGGCACTGCCCGGGCCACTCGGGCGGCGTCGCGTTCCTGAAGAACCCGCTCGGCCAGATGTTCCACCAGTTCTTCGGCGAGAACATGCTGCGCGCCGACGTCTGCAACGCGGTGGACGAACTCGGCCAGCTGCTCGACCACACGGGCCCGGTCGCGGCGTCCGAGCGCAATGCGGCGCGCATCTTCAGCGCGGACCACCTGTTCTTCGTGACGAACGGCACGTCGACGTCGAACAAGATCGTCTGGCACGCGACGGTCGCGCCCGGCGACATCGTGCTGGTCGACCGCAACTGCCACAAGTCGATCCTGCACGCGATCACGATGACGGGCGCGATTCCGGTGTTCCTGACGCCGACGCGCAACCACTTCGGCATCATCGGGCCGATCCCGCGCGACGAGTTCAAGCCGGAGAACATCCGCAAGAAGATCGAGGCGAACCCGTTCGCGCGCGAGGCGATGCGCCAGAACCCGGACATGAAGCCGCGCATCCTGACGATCACGCAGAGCACGTACGACGGCGTCGTCTACAACGTCGAGATGATCAAGGACCTGCTGGGCGACCTGCTCGACACGCTGCACTTCGACGAAGCGTGGCTGCCGCACGCGACGTTCCACGATTTCTACCGCGACATGCACGCGATCGGCGACGGCCGTCCGCGCACGGGCGCGCTCGTGTTCGCGACGCACTCGACGCACAAGCTGCTCGCGGGCATCTCGCAGGCGTCGCAGATCGTCGTGCAGGATTCGGAGAACCGCACGTTCGACAAGCACCGCTTCAACGAGGCGTACCTGATGCACACGTCGACGAGCCCGCAGTACGCGATCATCGCGTCGTGCGACGTCGCGGCGGCGATGATGGAGCCGCCGGGCGGCACCGCGCTCGTCGAGGAATCGATCGCCGAGGCGATCGACTTCCGCCGCGCGATGCGCAAGGTCGACGCCGAATACGGCGACGACTGGTTCTTCAGCGTGTGGGGCCCGGACGAGCTGTCGGCGGAAGGCATCGGCTCGCGCGACGACTGGATGCTGAAGCCGAACGACCACTGGCACGGCTTCGGCCCGCTCGCGGAAGGCTTCAACATGCTCGACCCGATCAAGGCGACGATCATCACGCCGGGGCTCGACGTCGACGGCGAGTTCGGCGAGACGGGCATTCCGGCCGCGATCGTCACGAAGTACCTGGCCGAGCACGGGATCATCGTCGAGAAGACCGGCCTGTACTCGTTCTTCATCATGTTCACGATCGGCATCACGAAGGGCCGCTGGAACTCGATGGTGACCGAACTGCAGCAGTTCAAGGACGACTACGACAACAACCAGCCGCTGTGGCGCGTGCTGCCGGAATTCGTCGCGCAGCATCCGCGCTACGAGCGTGTCGGCCTGCGCGACCTGTGCACGCAGATCCACGACGTGTACCGCGCGAACGACATCGCCCGCCTGACGACCGAGATGTACCTGTCGGACATGGAGCCGGCGATGAAGCCGTCGGACGCGTTCGCGAAGCTCGCGCACCGCAAGATCGACCGCGTGCCGCTCGACGAGCTCGAAGGCCGCGTGACGAGCATCCTGCTCACGCCGTACCCGCCGGGCATTCCGCTGCTGATTCCGGGCGAGCGCTTCAACAAGACGATCGTGAACTACCTGCGGTTCGCGCGCGACTTCAACGAACGCTTCCCGGGCTTCCACACCGACATCCACGGCCTCGTCGCGGAAGAGGTGAACGGCCGCGTCGAGTACTTCGTCGACTGCGTGCGCGACTGATGGCGACGCACGGACGAATCCAGGCGATGCGTGCGGCGGTGGCCGCGCTCGTCGTCTGGGCGGCAGGCGTGTCGGGGCTGGCGGGCATGGGTGTCGCGCACGCCGAAGTCGCGGCGGCCGACCCGATCGACGTCGCGATGCGGCAATGCCTCGCGCGGCGCGACCGGTCTTCGCCGGCCGGCCAGATCCAGTGCATGGGCGAAGCGCAGCAGCAGTGGCAGGCCGTGATGGACGGCGCATACCAGCGCCTGTTGAAGGATGCGCCGGCCGACGCGAAGCGCGGCTGGCAGGACAGCCAGCGCCGCTGGCTCACGTGGCGCAAGGATGAAGTGCATCTGCTGAAGGCTGTGTACGACACCACGCGCGGCACGTCGTACGCGATGTCGAGTGCCGACCTGCAGCTGCAGCCGGTGCGCGATCGCGCGCTGGCGCTGCGCGGCGCGGCCGATCGTTATGCCCCGCCGCCCGCCGCCGTGCCGGTGGCGGCCACGAGCGGCGCGCAGGGCGGCACGAGCGCGGCCCAGGGCGGGGCCCGGCCGAACGGCAAGCCGGCGAACGCGCCGCGCGATCCGGCCGTGCGCCGCGTGCGCCCGTGCGAACAGGACGCCGCGTGCGAGCACGCGCTGTTCGACCTGAACCGCTATTACCAGAAGCTGCGCCGCAAGATGCCCGCGCATTCGGCCGCGACGCTCGTACGCGCGCAGCGCGCGTGGGTCGGGTTCCGCGATGCGACGGCGCCGCTCGTCGGCGAGGACGGCCGTGTCGACCTGATCGGCGCGCGCATCGCGACGATGAAACGGCTGTCGGAGACGGCGGGCAACAAGTAAGCGCAACCGCGATGCCGGTTGTTCGGCGATACGGCAAAACGGGCACCTCGGGTGCCCGTTTTGCATTGGGTGGCACGCGATCTACGCGGGCCGTCGCGTATCGTGCCCGCCGAACCACGACGGCACGAGCGCGAGCGCATCGTCGAGCGATGCGAGCACGTGCAGGCTCAGCGCGATGATCTCGGGCGTCGGCGCCTTCAGGTCGGGCACGGTGACGACCGCGGCGCCCGCGCCGGCGGCCGACTGCGCACCGAAATCGCTGTCCTCGAACGCGACGCATGCGTGTGCCGGCACGCCGAGGCGTTCGGCCGCGAGCCGGTAGACGGCCGGGTCGGGCTTGCCGCGTGCGACTTCGTCGCCGCCCGCGATCGCGCGGAAGAACGGCAGCACGCCGACCGCGTCGAGCCGTGCGCGGATCACCTCGCTCGCGGACGACGACGCGACCGCGCACGGAATGCCGGCTTGCGCGAGCGTGTCGAGCAGCGCGAACGCGCCGGGCTTCAGCGGAAACTTCGGATGCGATTCGGGCGCCGCGAGCTGCTCGCGCACGCGGGTGCGCACCGCGTCGAACGTGTCGGGATTGCCGATCAGCCGCGCCAGGATCACCTGGCCTTCGGCGAACGAGCGGCCGACGATCTGCAGGTAGTCGGCGGTGGTCAGCGTGACACCGTGCGCATTCGACACGTCGATCCACGTGTTCATGATGGTCCGCTCGGAATCGACGAGCAGGCCGTCCATGTCGAAGAGCGCGGCGGAAAAGGTCATCGGCGGCATTCGGGAAGCGGGGAAGGCGATGGGCGGCGCGACGGCCGCCCGAATGAAAAACGGACGCCGATGGCGTCCGTCCGGAACAGCGGGCTTACCGGCCGAGCGCGGCGCGGGCTGCCTTGACCGCCGCACGCACCTGGTCGGGCGCGGTGCCGCCAGGGTGATTGCGGCTGGCGACCGAACCTTCGAGCGTCAGGTAGCCGAACACGTCTTCGCCGATCAGGTGCGCGACGTTCGGCAGTTCCTGCTTCATCTCGTCGAGCGTCAGGTCGGCCAGGTCGATGCCACGGTCGTCGCAGATCTTCACGGCGTGCGCGACGGCTTCGTGCGCATCGCGGAACGGCAGGCCGCGCTTCACCAGGTAGTCGGCGAGGTCGGTGGCGGTCGAGAAGCCCTGCAGGGCGGCCGCGCGCATCGCGTCCGGCTTCACGGTGATGCCGGCCACCATCTCGGCGAAGATCCGCAGCGTGTCGGCGACGGTGTCGACCGTGTCGAACAGCGGTTCCTTGTCTTCCTGGTTGTCCTTGTTGTACGCGAGCGGCTGGCCTTTCATCAGCGTCAGCAGCGCCATCAGGTGGCCGTTCACGCGGCCCGTCTTGCCGCGCGCGAGCTCGGGCACGTCCGGGTTCTTCTTCTGCGGCATGATCGAGCTGCCGGTGCAGAAGCGGTCGGCGATGTCGATGAAGCCGACGCGCGGGCTCATCCAAAGCACCAGTTCTTCGGAGAAGCGCGACACGTGCGTCATCACGAGCGCGGACGCCGCGGTGAACTCGATCGCGAAGTCGCGATCCGACACCGCGTCGAGCGAGTTCGCGCAGATGCCGTCGAAGCCGAGCGTCTTCGCCACTGCGTGGCGGTCGATCGGGTAGCTGGTGCCGGCGAGCGCGGCCGCGCCGAGCGGCAGGCGGTTCACGCGGGTGCGGCAGTCGCGCATGCGTTCCGCGTCGCGCGAGAACATCTCGACGTACGCGAGCAGGTGGTGGCCGAACGTGACCGGCTGTGCGACCTGCAGGTGCGTGAAGCCCGGCATGATCGTGTCGGCGTTCTGTTCCGCGAGGTCGAGCAGCGCACCGCGCAGGTCGTTCAGCAGGCCGCCGATGCGGTCGATCTCGCCGCGCAGCCACAGGCGGATGTCGGTGGCGACCTGGTCGTTGCGCGAGCGGCCCGTGTGCAGGCGCTTGCCGGCATCGCCGATCAGCGCGGTCAGGCGCGCCTCGATGTTCAGGTGGACGTCTTCCAGGTCGAGCTGCCATTCGAATTCGCCGCGCTCGATTTCTCCCTTGATCTGCGCCATCCCGCGTTCGATCGCGGCCAGGTCGTCGGCGCTGATGATCTTCTGCGCGGCGAGCATGTTCGCGTGCGCGAGCGAGCCGGCGATGTCGACGAGCGCGAGGCGCTTGTCGAAAAACACCGACGACGTGTAGCGCTTGACCAGCTCCGACATCGGTTCCGAGAAGCGGGCCGACCAGGCCTCGCCCTTTTTGTGCAGTTGGGACGTCATGGCGATTCTTCGAAGGGGATGTTGGGCGGCGTGCGCCGCCGAGGGAATCCCGCGATTCTAACATTCGCGGGCCTGCCCGCCGTGGCGCGCAGCCGTTCGCGGCGGCCCGCCGGCCGTGGCCCGCGCGGGCCGGCCCGTTCAGTCGCGCACGAGCACGACCAGCTTCAGGTCCTCGCGGTGCGCGGGCTTCAGCGTGATCTGCTGGTACACGAGGCGGCCGTCGGCCGGATGGTCGAATTCGCGCAGGCCGCCTTCGCGTTCGAACACGTCCTGCGATGCCCAGTACTGCGCGAAGGCATCGCTGCCGGTGGTCAGTGCGTCGATCAGCGCACGCGTGGGCGCGTCGGTCAGGTGCCGGATCGAATCGGCGCGGAATTCGGCCGCGAGCCGCCGCGCGCGGGTTTCCCAGTCGACGATCAGCGTGCGCGCGGCCGGCGACATGAAGGTGAAGCGCAGCAGGTTGCGGTCGTGCTCGCCGTCGAGCCAGCCGGAAAAGAGCGCGGCGGCCGGTGCGTTCCACGCGAGTGCGTTCCATTGCCGGTCGAGCACGTAGGCGGGCGTCGCGATGGCCGCGACGGTCGCGGCGAGCGTCGGCGGCAGGTCGCCGCCCGCGACGTCGGGCTCGGCCGGGTCGCGCTGCGCGGCCAGCTCGAACAGGTACGCGCGCTCGGCCTTCGACAGTTGCAGCGCGACGGCGATCCGCGCGAGTGCGTCGGCCGACGCGGACACGGGCCGGCCCTGTTCGATCCACGTGTACCAGGTGGGGCTGACGCCGCAGAGCTGCGCGACTTCCTCGCGCCGCAGCCCCGGCGTGCGGCGGCGCGGGCCGGGCGGCAGGCCGACGGCCTGCGGCGACAGCCGCTCGCGGTGGGCGCGGATGAATTCGCCGAGCGCACGGGCGGGCGTGGCGTCGAGCGGCGGGACGGGGACGGAGGACGGCTGGTTCATGCGGAAACGGCGAAGTGAAAGCGGGGATGCGGCAACGATCAGACAGGTGTATCGAATACCAGAATAACTGCTTAACTTGTACTGGTACAAGCGCAGGCCTATTGTAGCGGCTCGCGCGCTGCCAGGGGAGCGGGCGTCCCACAAAACGTGCTGCATGGGGCCGGAAAGTGCACGGACGCATCCACGCCGGCCGATTGCGCAAGAGAAAGGAGAGAACGATGAAACACCACGACCAGGTCGCCGACGCATTCGGCACGACGGCCGCCGCCTACCTGACGAGTACGGTCCACGCGACGGGCGCCGACCTGCAGACGCTCGCCGACGCGGTGCGTGCGACGCCCGATGCCGCGGTGCTCGATCTCGGCTGCGGCGCCGGTCACGCGAGCTTCGCGGTCGCGCCGCACGTGCGCGCCGTGGTTGCCTACGATCTCGCCGCGCAGATGCTCGCGACCGTCGACGCCGCGGCGCGCGAGCGCGGGCTCGCGAACATCCGTACGCAGCAGGGCCCGGCCGAGAAACTGCCGTTCGAGACGGCGACGTTCGACTGGGTCGTGAGCCGGATGAGCGCGCACCACTGGCACGACATGCGCGCGGCGCTCGCCGAAGTGCGCCGCGTGCTGAAGCCGGGCGGCCGCGTGCTGATGATCGACATCGCCGGCAACGACCATGCGCTCCTCGATACGTACCTGCAGGCCGCGGAAGTGCTGCGCGACGCGTCGCACGTGCGCGACTACCGCGCGGACGAATGGCTCGCGATGTTCCGCGATGCCGGCTTCGACGCGCACGTGCACAGCCGCTGGCGGCTGCCGATCGATTTCGATACGTGGGTCGCGCGCATCCGCACGCCGGCCGACAGCGTCACCGGCATTCGCGCGCTGTGGGCGCATGCGCCCGACGAGGTGCGCGGCTACTACGCGGTGCAGCCCGACGGATCGTTCGAGCACGACGCGCTGCTGATCGACGCGCGCTGAGCGTGCGGTGCGCCCGCACCGTTTCGTCGACGCCCGCGAGCATGAAAAAAGCCGCGATACGCCACCGTGCATACGGTGGGTATCGCGGCTTTCATGCCGCCGGCCGGCGCGGCATGGCGCCGCGCCGCATGCGGATCAGCCCGTGTTGCGCAGGCCGGCCGCGATCCCGTTGATCGTCAGGTGAATCCCGCGGCGCAGCCGCGCGTTCGTGTCGCCGGCGCGGTGGCGCTTGATCAGCTCGACCTGCAGGTGGTTCAGCGGATCGAGATACGGGAAGCGGTTCTTGATCGAACGCGCGAGCAGCGGGTTGGTCGCGAGGCGGCCTTCGTGCCCGGTGATTTCCGCCAGCGCCTGCGACGTGCGCTCCCATTCCGCGACGATCCGCTCGAACACGTGCTTGCGCAGCTTGCGGTCGGCGACCAGTTGCGCGTAGCGCGATGCGACCGCGAGGTCGGTCTTCGCCAGCACCATGTCCATGTTCGACATCAGGTTCGAGAAGAACGGCCAGGTCTTGTTCATCTTCTTCAGCAGCGCGACGCGCTTCGTGCGTTCGGCTTCATCCTGCGCGCCGTCGAGATATGCGCTCACCGCGCTGCCGAAGCCGTACCAGCCCGTCAGCAGCAGCCGGCACTGGCCCCACGAGAAGCCCCACGGAATCGCGCGCAGGTCCTCGATCCTGCGCTGCTTCGGATCCTGCAGCTTGCGCGAGGCCGGGCGGCTGCCGATGTTCAGCTCGGCGATCTCGGTGATCGGCGTCGACGAGAAGAAATAGTCGGTGAAGCCCGGGGTTTCGTAGACGAGCGCGCGGTATGCGGCCATCGCCGAATCGGACAGCGTCTGCATCGCGGCCTCGAACGCCGGCAGCTGCGCGGGCGCGTTGTTCTGCGGCAGGAGCGTCGCCTCGAGCGTCGCGGCGACGACCGTCTCGAGGTTCCGGCGGCCGATCTCCGGGTTCGCGAACTTGCTCGCGATCACCTCGCCCTGTTCGGTCAGGCGGATCTGGCCGTTCACGGTGCCCGGCGGCTGCGACAGGATCGCCTGGTAGGTCGGGCCGCCACCGCGGCCGACCGTGCCGCCGCGGCCGTGGAACAGGCGCAGCGTGATCTTGCGGTCGCGGAACAGGTCGACGAGCGCGAGTTCCGCACGATACAGCTCCCAGTTCGACGTGAGGAAGCCGCCGTCCTTGTTGCTGTCCGAATAGCCGAGCATCACTTCCTGCTCGGCGCCCTGGTGCGCGACCAGCGCGTCGATGCCTGGCAGTGCGAAGTATTCGCGCATGATGCGCGCGGCGTCGCGCAGGTCGGGAATCGTCTCGAACAGCGGGATCACCATCAGGCTGTTGCGCGCGTTGCCGCCGGGCACGCCGAGCGCGCCTTCGAGCAGGCCCGTTTCCTTCTGGAGCAGCAGCACCTCGACGAGGTCGCTGACGGTTTCCGTGTGCGAAATGATGTAGTTGCGCACCGCGCGCGCGCCGAATTGGGCGCGCACGTCGCGCGCCTTCTCGAACACGCCGAGTTCGCTCTGGGCGAGCGCGGAGTATTCGAGGTACGGCGAGCGCAGCGGACGCGGATCGGCGAGCGCGGCGAGCAGCACGCGCAGCTTGTCTTCCTCGGCGAGCGCCGCGTAGTCGGCCTCGACGCCCGCGCGTGCGAACAGCTCGGCGACCACGGCTTCGTGGATGTCGGAGCTTTGGCGCAGGTCGATGCTCGCGAGATGGAAGCCGAACACTTCGGCCGCGCGCACGAGCGGCGCGAGGCGCGGCGCGGCGAGCGACGTGCCGTGGTGTTCGTCGAGCGACGCGGTCAGCACCTTCAGGTCGGCGACGAACGCTTCGGAATCCGCATACGGGATCGCGCGCACGGGCGGCGCGCCGCGGCCCGCGCTGCGCACGGGCACCGTGCCTTCGCCGAGACGCACGCGCGCGCTTGCGGCGAGCCGCGTGTAGATACCGATCAGCGCGCGACGATACGGCTCGTCGACGCGGTGCGGCGACTGGTCGGGCGACGCGGCCGCGAGCGCCTTCACGGCGTCGTTCGCGCCGACGAGCAGGTTCGACACGGACAGTTCGGCGCCGAGCTTGTGCACCTGTTCCAGATAGTGCTCGAGGATCACCGCGGCCTGGCGGTTGATCGCTTCGTCGAGCGTCGACGCGGTCACGTTCGGGTTGCCGTCGCGGTCGCCGCCGATCCAGCTGCCCATCTGGAAGAACGCGGGTACGCGCGCGGACAGGCCGTGCTCGGCGAGCGCGGCCTCGATGTCGCCGTAGAGCGCCGGCAGTTCGTCGAGGAACGTCGCGCGGTAGTACGACAGCGCGTTCTCGATTTCGTCGCCGACCGTCAGGCGCGCGTCGCGCAGCATGCGCGTCTGCCACAGCGTGGTGACGCGTGCGCGCAGCATCGATTCGTTGTACTGGCGCTCGCGGCTGGTCAGCTCCTGGTCGCGCTCGGCGAGCAGGCGCGCGATGTCGTGCTGCGCGTCGAGGATGCTCTTGCGCTGCACTTCGGTCGGGTGCGCGGTCAGCACCGGCACGATCAGCGCATCGTCGAAGAAGCGCTGCAGCAGTCGCTTCGACGCATTGCCGGTCGTTTTCAGTTGCTCGAGTGCGTACGCGACCGTGCCGGGCTGCGACGCGGAGCCGGCCAGCGCGTGGATGCGGCGGCGGCGGTTGTGGTGGCGGTCTTCCGCGATGTTCGCGAGGTGCGAGAAATAGCTGAACGCGCGCACGACGCTCACCGTCTGCTCCGGCGTCAGCTTGCGCAGCTTCTTCTCGAGCGTCTGCGCGGCTTCGCTGTCGTCCTCGCGGCGGAACTTGACGGCGGTCTGGCGGATCGTCTCGACGACGTCGAACACGGTGTCGCCTTCCTGCTCGCGCACGACGTCGCCGAGCAGGCGGCCGAGAAAGCGGATGTCGTCGAACAGCGGGCCGTCCTTGTCGTCGCGCGTGCGGGTGCCGGCCTTCGTCGCACCGGCCGTGCGGGCGGCCGGGCCGGCGGCTTTCGTCGTGCGTTTTGTCTGACGTATCGGGTCTTTCGGTTTCGTTGCCGTTTTCGCACGGCCGTTCGCGGCGGTGGCGACGGTGTCCGTCGAGGCGTCGGAGGAGGACAGGGCAGCATTGCGGCGCGCCGTACGCGCCGATCCGGAAGACTTCACGATGGGTTTCCTTGGGAAAGCTCGAGTCAAAAGGAACTGCGGAAACTGCGAAACTGCGGTCAAGCAACCAGCTACGTGCGGCACATCCGCACATCGGCGCCGCGACCCGCCCGGCGGCAGGCCGGACGCAGGCTCCGGGCCCGGGCGGGCGGGGGCGTGCGTGCTACCATTGTTCGATCTTCAATCCCGTCCTTCGATGTTCCAGCAATGAATTCCGAGACTCCTGCGGCCGGGCCGCAACAGGCACAGCCGCCCGCGACGTTGACGATTGCTTCGCGCGAGAGCCGCCTGGCGATGTGGCAAGCCGAACATGTGCGTGATGCGCTGCGCAAATTATATCCAGCTTGTGACGTGAAAATCCTCGGAATGACGACACGCGGCGACCAGATTCTCGATCGCACGCTGTCGAAGGTCGGCGGCAAGGGCCTGTTCGTGAAGGAACTGGAGGCCGCGCTGGCCGACGGCCGCGCCGATCTCGCCGTGCATTCGCTGAAGGACGTGCCGATGGCGCTGCCGGAAGGCTTCTCGCTTGCCGCGATCATGGAGCGCGAGGACCCGCGCGATGCCTTCGTGTCGAACGACTACGCGTCGCTCGACGCGCTGCCTACCGGTGCCGTGGTCGGCACGTCGAGCCTGCGCCGCGAGGCGATGCTGCGCTCGCGCTACCCGCACCTGGACGTGCTGCCGCTGCGCGGCAACCTCGATACGCGCCTGTCGAAGCTCGATCGCGGCGATTACGCGGCGATCATCCTGGCGGCCGCCGGCCTGAAGCGCCTCGGCCTGGAGGCGCGGATCCGCGCGCTCCTCGACGTCGACGCGAGCCCGCCCGCCGCGGGCCAGGGCGCGCTCGGCATCGAGATCGCGTCGCACCGCGACGACGTCGCCGCGTGGCTCGCACCGCTGCATGACTCGCAGACCGCGCTCGCGGTCGAGGCCGAGCGGATGGTGTCGCGCGCGCTCGGCGGCAGCTGCGAGGTGCCGCTCGCCGCGCATGCGGTGTGGCGCGCGGGCGAGCTGTACCTGACGGGCCGCGTGTCGACGACCGACGGCAAGCGCGTGCTGACCGCCGAGGCGTGCGGGGCCGTCATGAGCGTCGCCGATGCGCTCGCGCTCGGCCGCGCCGTGTCCGACGAACTCGAGGCGCAAGGCGCGCTCGAGATCGTCCAGGCGCTGCTCGCCGGCTCGCAGGCCGCCGGCAAGGGCGACGCCTGATGGCGGGCGGCGCGCGCGCGTTCACCGCTGTCCTGACGCGCCCGGACGGCCAGTCCGGCGCACTCGCGTCGCAACTGGCCGAGGCCGGTTGCGACGTGCTCGAATTCCCGTTGATCGATATTGCGCCCGTCGACGATCCGGCGCCGCTCGACGCCGCGTTCGCGGCGCTCGCCGATTACGCGCTGGTGATTTTCGTGTCGCCGAACGCGATCGACCGCGCACTCGCGCAGTACGGCGCGATCTGGCCGAATGCGCTGCCGGTCGGCGTGGTCGGGCCCGGCAGCGTGGCGGCGCTCGAGCGTCACGGCATCGCGGCGCCCGCGCATCGCGTGATCGCGCCGCAGGCGCCGGCCGACGGCGGCGTACCCCATTACGATTCGGAAAGCCTGTTCGCGCGCATCGAGGCCGAGTTCGGCGGCGCGCCCGCGCTGGCGGGCAAGCGCGTGCTGATCGTACGCGGCGACGGCGGGCGCGAATGGCTCGCCGACCGGCTGCGCGAGGCCGGCGCGGACGTCACGCTCGTCGCCGCGTACCGGCGCGTCGTGCCCGAGCCGCGCGTCGGCGCGTGGGAGCGCGTGCACGCGCTGCTCGACGGCGAACCGCATGCGTGGCTCGTCACGAGCTCGGAAGGCGTGCGCAACCTGCACGAACTCGCGCGGGCGCATCTGAACGATGCCGAGATCGCCGCGCTGAAGCATGCGCCGCTCGTCACGCCGCATCCGCGCATCGAGCAGACCGCGCGCGCATTGGGTTTTGATAGGATTACGCTGACCGGCGCGGGCGATGAGCGCATCGTCCGCGCGTTTCGAACGATGGCCGACGAGGCCGTCCAACCGGCGACAGCCGCACCGGTGACTAAACGCATGACAGATACCAACGATTCCAAAAGCGTCGCTTCCCAGCCGGCCGCTGCATCCGCACCGCCGTCCCGTCCCGCCTATATGGCGTCCGAACCGCCCGCGCGCCGCGGCGGCAGCGCGGTGCTGTGGTTCGTCGTCGTCGTGCTCGGCTGCGCGGCGGGCGTCGGCGGCTACGCGCTGAACCGCAAGATCGACCGGCTCGACGGCACGTTCGTCGCGCGCCAGAAGGCGCTCGACGCACAGACGGCCGAAACGCGGATGAAGACCGAGCAGGCGCTGGCGAGCACGCACCAGGTCGACACGCAGCTCGCGCAGCTCGACGGCAAGCTCGCCGACGCGCAGAGCGCGCAGCAGGCGCTGCAGCAGCAATACCAGGACCTGTCGCGCAACCGCGATGCGTGGATGCTCGAGGAAGTCGACCAGATGCTGTCGAGCGCGAGCCAGCAGCTTCAGCTGACCGGCAACACGCAGCTCGCGCTGATCGCGCTGCAGAATGCCGACGCGCGCCTCGCCACCTCGCAGAGCGCGCAGGCCGTCACGGTGCGCAAGGCGCTCGCGCTGGACATCGAGAAGCTGAAGGCCGCACCGGCGGCCGACCTCACGGGTCTCGCGATCAAGCTCGACGACGCGATCGCGAAGATCGACGCGCTGCCGCTGTCCGGCGAGGCGATCGTCCCGCACGAAGCGCCGAAGGCCGCGCCGGCCGACGCCGCATCGTCGGCCTTGGCCGGCGAGCCGCGCTGGAAGGTGTGGTGGCACGACTTCTCGGCCGGCCTCGGCCAGCAGCTGAAGGGGCTCGTGCAGGTGCGCCGGATCGACAATGCGGACGCGATGCTCGCGTCGCCCGACCAGGGTTACTTCGTGCGCGAGAACGTGAAGCTGCGCCTGCTGACCGCGCGCCTGTCGCTGCTCGCGCGCAACGACGGCGCGATGAAGGCCGACCTGCACGCCGCGCAGGCGTCGCTCCGGAAGTATTTCGACCAGGCATCGAAGGACACGCAGACCGTCGAGGATCTGCTCAAGCAGGTTGACGGCGCATCGCTGACGGTCGCGGTGCCGAACCTGAACACGAGCCTGAACGCCGTTCAGCAGTTCAAGAGCCGGGGGTAACGATGACGCTTCGAGGAATCGTCTGGCTCGCGGTCCTGTTCGCGATCGCCGCGGCGCTCGCCACCGTCGGCCGTTTCGACGCGGGGCAGGTGCTGCTCGTCTATCCGCCGTACCGGATCGACGTGTCGCTGAACCTGTTCGTGATCGCCATCGTCGTGCTGTTCATCGTCGTGTATGCGCTGCTGCGCATCGTGCGCAACATCTGGCGCATGCCGCAGCGGGTCGCCGCGTATCGTGCGCGTTCGCGCAACGAGAAGGCGCAGGCATCGCTGCGCGACGCGATCGCGAACCTGTACGCGGGCCGCTTCTCGCGCGCGGAGAAGGCCGCGCGTGAAGCGCTGTCGGTCGACGCGAACCAGGGCGCGGCGAGTCTCGTCGCGGCGACTGCCGCGCACCGGATGCACGAGTACACGCGTCGCGACGACTGGCTGTCGAAGGTCGACGCACCCGAATGGCAGGATGCACGGCTGCTCGCCGCGGCCGACATGCGCGCGGATGCGCGCGATGCCGACGGCGCGCTCGCCGCGCTGGCCGACCTGCAGGCGGGCGGCAAGCGTATCCATGCGCAGCAGGTTGCGCTGCGCGCGCAGCAGCAGTTGAAGAACTGGGCCGAGGTGTTGAAGCTTGCGAAGGCGCTCGAGAAGCGCGAGGCACTGCATCCGGCCGCGGCCGTGCGGCTGCGCCAGCAGGCTGCGGAAAACCTGCTGCGCGAACGCCGGCACGACCCGGACGCGCTGCTCGAGGTGTGGCAGTCGCTGTCGCTGGTCGAGCGCCAGTCGCCGCGTCTCGCCGATCTCGCGGCCGATCTTCTCGTTCCGCTCGAGCGCCGCAACGAAGCGCGTCGCATCGTCGAGGACGCGCTTGCCCACAACTGGGATGCGCGCCTGCTGCGCCGTTACCCGGATACGGCCGGTGCCGATGCGCTGCCGCTGATCCAGAAGGCCGAAGGGTGGAAGAAGGATCACCCGGAGGATGCCGACCTGCTGTTCGCGCTCGGCCGCCTGTGCCAGCAGCAGCAGCTGTGGGGCAAGGCGCAGTCGTTCCTCGAATCGGCGCTGAAGCTCGCCGACAACGAAGCGCTGAAGGTGCGTGCGCATCGTGCGCTCGCGCGCCTGTTCGAGCATCTCGGCGAAACCGACAAGGCCGCGAAGCACTACCGCGAAAGCGCGCTCGCGATCACCGTGGTCTGACGCGGGCGGCGTGGCCGCCTGCCGCAGGCGGTCCGCGCAACCCGCGCAACCCGCGCAAGAAAGCCCCGAATGCCGGAAGGCCTTCGGGGCTTTTTTTCGTCGAGGGCGGGCCTGGACGACTCGTCATGCGCCCAACCGGCGCAGCAGGTCGTCCTCGCTGGCGACGAACCACACCGATTGCCCGCGATTCGATTCGCGCACGAGTGCGCGGAACGCTTCGCTGCGCGTGAGCCAGCGCTCGATGTCGCCGACCACGCCGAGCCTGACGCCGTAGTTGACGAGCTTCTGCAGGACGGCGCCCGCGAGGCCGCTTTCGAGCCGGTAGAAGTCGTCGTGCAGCGCATCTGCGGGCACCGCGATCCAGTCGGCTTCATGCTCGTGCGCGAGGGCGACGAGGTCGAGCGCATCGCTTTCCCGCTGCACGACGGGAGCGGAGGGGGCGCGGACCAGCACGCGGCGGCCGGCTGCCTGAACGATTCGGTGGGGCATGTCGATGGTTTCCGTCGACGCGAGAAACGCGAGTACGGTGTCGCGTTGCCCGCGGATGAAGTGGGGCTGCTCGGGAAGAAACAGGATCTGCGCGTGCGGCACGAGACGCGTCAGGCGCTCACGCGTGTCTTGCGAGTCGAGCATCACGTCGCGGCCGCCGACGATCGCCAGCGTGGGCACCGACAGCGTGCGCAGCACGTCGTCGGCGAACACCGGAATCGGTTCGATGCGCGGGCGAAACCCGCGGTCGACGGCGTGCATCAGCGCGAGCGTGTCACGCTCGACCGCCGTCGACGCGGGCGGCAGGCGGCCGAGTACGCGCCGTCGCACGCATGCGCGCCCGGCATCGCCGAGCAGCAACAACGGCAGCGCCCACCACAGAAACCGCTTCTGCCGGCCGATGCCGGACGGGCAGAGCAGCGCGAGCCGCGTCACGCGTGCCGGCCGCCGCAACGAGAAGTCGAGCGCCGTTCGCGCCCCGAGCGAGATGCCGACGAACGCGGCACGTGACACCTGCAGGCCGTCCAGCACGTCGTCGAGCCACTGCGCATGCGCGTCGCCCGCAAGCGGCGGTCGCGACGGCGCGCTCGGTCCTGCTTCGCCGATCACGTCGATCGCATGGAGCCGGAAGTGTGTCGACCATTGCGTCGCGTAATGCTGCCAGCTCGCCGCCGTCGTCTGCGCGCCGTGGATCAGCACGACCGGCGGCGCGTGCTCGGGGCCGCAGGTGATCACGTGTGTCGCGCCATGGCGCGTCTGCACGGTGACGCGCCGATGCCCGGCCGGCCAGTGCGACAGCGCGGTGTCATAAGCCGCGCGAATGGCGCGTGCATGCCGCGGCGACTTGAAGATCGCGCTCATGTCCCGCTTTGCTGCAGCAAAGCCTCGAGCGACGACATCAGCACGGCCGTGTCGGCTGGCGTCGCGGCGACGATGATCTTGACCTGGCTCGCGGCGGGATCGAACGTGACGTCGATCCGCACGGGGTCGACGTACGACGTGCGGCCGGACGCCATCGCATGCAGCGATCGCGACAGGTACTGGTGCAGCGACTGCGACGCGTCCGGAATGTCGACGATGCTGGTGACGCGCACCGCACGCGGCACGGGCGCGGCCGGCTCGGTTTGCGCGAACGCGGCGAGGTCGGCGTCGAGGATGCGGTAGGCGCGGCCGACCCGCGTCGCATGCAGCTTGCCCTCGCGGATGAAGCGCAGGACGGTCTTCGGGTGGAGGCGCAGGCGGGCGGCGGACTCGTCGACGGTATGGAACATGATCGGCTCGTGATGCTCAATATGTTCCCTATTGTTCCATGAAATAAGGATCAATAGGGAGTATTGTGGGAATCATGGCATCAGAGCTGGCTGGATACCGAGCCGGCATCGTCCGGTCGGCACGCAGGTGGAAGCGGAAACGCCCCGCTGGCCGGAGCGGTTCCGGCCAGCGGGGCGTTTCCGGGGCGGATCGTCCGCCGGCAGGGGGGCGCCGATGCGCCCCGCGTCATTTGTCGACCAGCCGCTTCGGCACCGACAGCGCGAGCAGCCCGCCGAGCACGAGGAACCCGGCGAGCATGTACATGCCCGAATCGTTGGCGCCCGTCGCCTGCTTGAGCCAGCCCATCAGGTATGGGCTCAGGAAGCCGGCGAGGTTGCCGATCGAGTTGATCATCGCGATGCCGGCCGCGGCCGCCGTGCCGCCGAGGAACGCGGTCGGCAGGCTCCAGAACAGCGGCAGCGTGGTCAGGATGCCGATCGTCGCGAGCGTGAGGCCGAGCATCGCGAGCGCGGTCTGGTGTGCCCAGACCACCGACAGCACGAGCCCGAGCGCGCCGATCGCGGCCGGAATCGCGACGTGCCAGCGGCGTTCGCGGTGCCGGTCCGCGCTGCGCGCGATCAGGATCATCGCGACCACCGCGGCCGCATACGGAATCGCCGACAGCAGGCCGATCATGAATGTGTCGGTCACGCCGGTGGCCTTGATGATCGTCGGCAGCCAGAAGCCGACGCCGTAGAGCCCCATCACGAACGAGAAATAGATCAGCGCCATCAGCCACACGCGCGGGCTCGACATCACGGTGCCGAGCGGCAGGTCTTCCTTGGTCGCTTCCTCCGCGTCGACGTTGCGGGTGAGCAGCGCCTTTTCCTCGTCGGTCAGCCACTTCGCCTTCGAGATCCGCTCGTCGAGCGAGAAGAACACGAGCACGCCGGCGAGCACCGACGGGATGCCTTCGAGCAGGAACAGCCATTGCCAGCCGTGCCAGCCGCTCACGCCGTCGAACGCCTTCAGGATGAAGCCCGAGATCGGCCCGCCGATCACGCCGGACAACGCGACCGCCGTCATGAAGAACGTCGTCATCCGGCCGCGACGATGCGCGGGATACCAGTAGGTGAGGTAGAGGATCACGCCGGGGAAGAAGCCGGCCTCGGCGACGCCGAGCAGGAAGCGCATCACGTAGAACATCGCGGGTGTCGTGACGAACATCGTCAGGATCGAGATCACGCCCCACGTCGCCATGATGCGGGCGATCCACACGCGCGCGCCGACCTTGTGCAGGATGATGTTGCTCGGTACTTCGAAGAGGAAATAGCCGAAGAAGAAGATCCCGGCGCCGAGCCCGTAGACGGTGTCGCTGAGATTCAGGTCGCTCGCCATCTGCAGCTTCGCGAAGCCGACGTTCACGCGGTCGAGATACGCGACCACGTAGCACAGCAGCAGGAGCGGCACGAGCCGCCACGACACCTTGCGATAGGTTGCTTCCTCGAATGCGCCGGACGAGCCCGGCAGCGATTGCGTCGATGTTGCCATGTTGTCTCCTGTCCTTGTCATTGGCCGGAGAAGGCGTAGCGGTGCCTGTCCGGAGTCGTGCGAAGCCATGCGCGTGTGCCGCGGCGGTTGCCGGCCGCGGCACGCTGCCGCAAGGGGGATACGGCTAGATGCAGCGCCCGCCGTCGACTTCGAGACAGACGCCCGTGATGAACTCGGCCTCGTCGGATGCCAGGTACAGCGCGGCGTTCGCGATGTCCTGCGGCGTCGAGAAGCGGCCAAGCGGGATCGTCGCGAGGAAGCGGCTGCGGTTCTCGGGGGTATCCTCGCAGCCCATGAATTCGGTCATCAGCGCGGTTTCGCCGAGCACGGGGTTGATGCAGTTCACGCGGATGCGGTCGGCGCCGAGTTCGGCCGCGAGCGACTTGCTCGCGGTGATCATCGCGCCCTTCGTGCTGTTGTACCAGACGAGGCCCGGCCGCGGCCGCACGCCGGCCGTCGACGCGACGTTCACGAACACGCCGCCGCCCCGCTCGCGGAAGTACGGAACGAAGGTCTGCACGCACCAGAACAGGCTTTTCATGTTGACCGCGTACACGCGGTCGAATTCGGCTTCCGTCACGTCGAGCACCGGCTTGTTGCGGTGCGTGGTGCCCGCGTTGTTCACGACGATCTGCACCGCGTGGAAATCGTCGAGCGTCGCCTGCAGCAGCGCGTGCCAGTCTTCCTGCCGCGACACGTCGCCGGCCACCGCGATTGCCTTGCCGCCCGCGAGCGCGATCTCGCTCGCGACACGCTCGGCTGCTGCCCCGTTCAGGTCGTTGACGACGACGTTCGCGCCTTCGCGCGCATACGTCTTCGCGATGCCTTCGCCGAACCCCGAGCCGCCGCCCGTGACGATTGCCGTCTTGCCGCTCAACCGCATGGTGTGTCTCCTGTGCTGGATCTAGTGTCGTCGTGCTTCGGCATGCGGCCGCGTGCTGCCGGCCGCATGCCGCGTCCTGCTTGCCGCGCGTTCAGCCGTGCCGGATCGCGATCGTTTTCAGCGCGGTGAAGCCGTACAGTGCCTCGAAGCCTTTCTCGCGGCCATGCCCCGAATGGCCGACACCGCCGAACGGCAGCTCGACGCCGCCGCCCGCGCCATAGTTGTTGATGAACACCTGGCCCGCCCGCAGGCGCCGCGCGACACGCATCTGGCGTGAGCCGTCGCGCGTCCAGATGCCCGCGACGAGGCCGTACGGCGTGCCGTTCGCCAGCGCGACGGCTTCGTCTTCGTCGACGAAACGCATCGCGGCGAGCACGGGGCCGAACACTTCCTCCTGCGCGAGCCGGTGCGACGGCGGCACGTCGCGCAACAGCGCGGGTGCCTGGTAGAAGCCGCTTTCGGGTGCCTCGGCGACGACCTGCCCATGCGCGGCCATCGGAATGCCGTCGTGCTGCGCGTCGGACAGGAAATCCCACACGCGCTGCTGCTGCTTCGCGTTGATCAGCGGGCCGCAGTCGAGGTCGGCGCGGCTCGGGCCGACGCGCAGCCCGTTGAACGCGGTGGCGAGCCGCTCGACGAGCGGCTCGTACACCGCGCGCTCGATCAGCACGCGGCTGCCGGCCGAGCAGGTCTGCCCGCCGTTCTGCACGATCGCCGACACGAGCACGGGCAGCGCCGCGTCGAGGTCGGCATCGGCGAACACGATCTGCGGTGACTTGCCGCCGAGTTCGAGCGTGACGGGTACGTGGTTCTCGGCCGCCATCTGCGTGACCAGCTTGCCGGTAGCGGGGGAGCCCGTGAACGAGATGTGGTCGATGCCGGGATGGCGCGCGAGCGCGGCGCCGGCCTCATGGCCGTAGCCGGTGACGATGTTGAGCGCGCCGGCCGGCAGCCCGGCCTCGGCGGCCAGCTCGGCGACGCGCAGCAACGACAGGCATGCATCCTCGGCCGGCTTGACGACGCATGCGTTGCCGGCCGCGAGCGCGGCGCCGACGCTGCGCCCGAAAATCTGCATCGGGTAGTTCCACGGCACGATGTGGCCCGTGACGCCGTGCGGCTCGCGCACCGTCAGCACGGTGTAGCCGGCTTGGTAGGGAAGGGTTTCGCCATGCAGCTTGTCGGCCGCGCCCGCGTAGAACTCGAAGTAGCGCGCGAGCGCGGCGGCATCCGCGCGTGCCTGCTTGAGCGGCTTGCCGGTGTCGCGTGCCTCGATCGTGGCGAGTTCCTCGAGGGAATCGGCCACGCGCGCCGACAGCCGCATCAGCACACGGCCGCGCTCGGCGGCGCTTTTGGCGCCCCATGGGCCCGCGAACGCGTCGCGGGCCGCGGCGACCGCGCGCTCGATGTCGGGCGCCGTGCCGCGGGCAATGGCTGCGAACGGCTGACCGTCGGACGGATCGACGACCGCGATGGTTTCCAGTTGCGCAGGCAACGTCCATTCGCCTGCGATGAAGTGCTTCGCCTCTTCCATGCGTGCTCCTGTCTTCGCGTCGACCGCCGACGGTGCTCTGGCGCCGACGCCGGTTCCATGCAACGCGGCCGGTGGTTCGACGGCCGGACATCGGGAACGATTATCGCGCCGATCGTCATCCGGACGCCACCGGTCGATTGGCTATAATGGCGCATTCCGTTGGGGGACGCCTGCGGCGATGCATCGGCCGCGGCGCCCTGTCCCGAATTCCCATCGACCTACAGAGAGTGCTCATGAGCTTCAACCATGTTCCGGCCGGCAAGGACCTGCCGCAAGATTTCAACGTGATCATCGAGATTCCCGCGCAAAGCGACCCGGTGAAGTACGAGGCGGACAAGGAACTGGGCCTCCTCGTCGTCGACCGTTTCATCGGCACGGGCATGCGTTATCCGGTGAACTACGGCTACATCCCGCAGACGCTGTCGGGCGACGGCGATCCGGTCGACGTGCTGGTGATCACGCCGTTCCCGCTGCTGGCCGGCTCGATCGTGCGTTCGCGCGTGCTCGGCATGCTGCAGATGACCGACGAGTCGGGCGTCGACGCGAAGCTGGTCGCGGTGCCGCACGACAAGGTCTGCCCGATGACGGCCAACCTGAAGTCGATCGACGACGTGCCCGAGTACCTGAAGGATCAGATCAAGCACTTCTTCGAGCAATACAAGGCGCTCGAGAAGGGCAAGTGGGTGAAGGTCGAAGGCTGGGCCGGCATCGAAGCCGCGCACAAGGAAATCGCCGACGGCGCAG
This sequence comes from Burkholderia sp. COPS, assembly GCF_019425585.1. Classification (NCBI taxonomy): domain Bacteria; kingdom Pseudomonadati; phylum Pseudomonadota; class Betaproteobacteria; order Burkholderiales; family Burkholderiaceae; genus Burkholderia; species Burkholderia sp. COPS. The sequence continues at coordinate 124,457 of NZ_WIXR01000018.1, forward strand.
CGAACTACAAGAAGTAAGCTGGCTGGCCGGCCTCGCGGCCGGTTCGTTCGGAACGCAAACCGCGCGTGTCTCGTCAGGAGGCCGCGCGGTTTTGTTTTGTGCGCGGGCCGGCGCCCGGGGTGGTCTTCTTTCGGGCACGCGCGGGGGCCGGCGCAGGCAGGGCGGTGGCGTTCGCTGCGCTTCTCGCACGATTCGCGCGTGTGGCGCGGCGGATGGCGGTGACGGGATTCGCCGGGGTTTCGATCGTGTCGGTGGTGGTCCTTGTTGCCGGTGCACGGCTGCGCGTCGGCGCGGAAGCAACGTCGGTGCGTGGTTTTGCGGCGGACTTGCCGCCGGCTGCCGGCGCTTTCTGCTTCGATGTGGCTTTCGTGGCTTTCGTGGCCGACTTGCCGCGAGGCGCGCCCTTTTTCAGTTCGGCCGCGTCGTCGGTCTTTGCACGCTTCGTGGCGGGCGTGGCCTTGGTTTTCTTGGGCACCTGCGCGGCTTGCCCGCGCTTCACGGTTTTTGCGGGCGTGGACGCTTTCCCGTCATTCCCGGCCTTCGCGGCTTTCTTGACGGGCTTGTCCGTTTCAGCGGCCTGCGTCGCGATGTCGGCCGACTGCGCCTTTGCCTTCTTCCGCCCGCGCTTACCGGCCTTCAGTTCGGCCTTCAACCCGGCCGCATCGACGTTTCCGTCGATCGACATCCCGGCCGGCAACACCGACTCGAGCGTCCGGATCCCGGCCGCCAGTTCGCGTTTCTGCGCGGCCGTGAGCCGCTTCACCCAGTACTCGGCACGCGATGCGATCGACCGGTCGGGCAGCGGGAACGACGCGAGCACCGCGCGCGGCTTGCGCGAGCGCGTGTAGCGCGCGCCCTTGCCGGACGCGTGCTCGTCGAAGCGCGCGGCGACATCGGTCGTGATGCCCGTGTAGACGCTGTCGTCGGCGCATTCGATCAGGTACAGAAACCAGGACATGGCAGGGCGGCGGGATGCGAAGCCGCCAGTGTCTCAGAAAAGGCGCGCGTCAACGCCATCGATCGCTGTGCCCGTCGCGAAAACGGCTCGGTGCCGCGCCGAGTTCGCGCGTGAAGAAGCGCGTGAACGCGCTCGTCGAACGGAAGCCGACGCGCACGCCGATCTCGCCGATCGGCAATTGCGTATTCAGCAGCAGGTCGCGCGCCTCGCCGAGCCGCGCCTGCGCGACGAGCGCATGAAAGCCGACCGCCTCGCGATGCAGCCGCCGGCGCAGCGTCCAGCGCGACATCGCGAAGCGCGTGCACACGTGCTGCATCAGTGTGTCGGTCGGTACATCGGCTTCGTCGGCGGTACGCAGCCAGTCGCGCACGCATTGCTCGACCGACGAGCCGAACGTCGAGCGCACGCGTACACGCTCGCGCGCGGCGTCGGCCGCATGGCGCTGGATGCCGGCGAGCGGCGCGTTGTAGCGTTCGAACGGCGTGTCGAAGTGCGCGGAACGCAGCACGATGCGGTTGTGCGCGGCGTCGAATGACAGCGGTGCGCCGAGCATGTCGCGCAGCGCGGCGATGGGTGCGAACGCGCGGCCGGCGAAGGCGGCTTCGTCGACGCACACGTGCGGATCGTACAGGCGGGCGAGCGCGGTGAGGATCGCGAGGTTCGCGAACGCGCTGCCCGCGTGCCGGCCGTCGCCTTCGTTCACGTATTCGAGCGCGATCGCGTCGCCGTTCTCGTGCGCGAACACCCAGTCGACGTTGCCGATCAGCTCGCGATAGCGCAGGTAGTCGTGCAGCGCGTCGCGCAGCGTCGCCGCGTTGCACGTGATGCCCGCGAGCTCCGGAAACGGGACGAGCCACGGCATGACCTGCGGCGGCGGCCGATGCCACGACAGCGGCCATTCGTTCGTGAGCCGCATCGCGGCGACGTGCCGGTCGCCCGCGATGCGGCGCGTGTCGTCGGCGAGTTCGGCCGGGCCGATGCCGAGCGTGTCATACAGCGGCGCGAGATCGATGCCGTTCGCGCGCGCGTCTTCGCACAGCCAGCGGTAGATCCGCACGGATACCGACTTCTGTTGCAACTCCATGTCTGTCCCCCTTCGTCATGCCGTTCGGGTTTGTCCCCGCTGCGAGAGGTCAACGCATGCTCCTGCCGGTCAAGCGTGGTGACCGGTCGATTTTTAGACTCGGACGCTGGAGTGTGGCGACAAGTACAACAGATCGATTCAGGAGGATCAATGAAAACTTCGCTGTTCCGGTGTTCGACGATTGCGTCCGCGTGCGCGCTCACGGTGCTGCTCGCGTCGTGCGGCGGCGACGACATCCACGCGCCGGCCGACCCCGACGCGGCAGCCGACCAGCGCGCGGCCGCGCTCGTCGCGCAACTGACGACCGACGAAAAGCTGCAGCTCGTGCACGGCACGGGCCTGCCGGCGCTCGACCTGGGCGGCCCGTTCCCGGCCGACGCGCTGAACGGCGCGAGCTACATCCCGGGCGTGCCGCGGCTCGGCATTCCGGCCGTGAGCAGTGCCGATTCGGCGGGCGGCGTGAACGTGAAGAACGCGCGCGTGACCGCGCTGCCCGCGCCGGTCGCGCTCGCGGCGACGTGGGACCCGGCGCTCGCCGGCACCTACGGCACGCGCATCGCGCTCGAGTTGCGCGCGCTCGGTTTCGCGGAAGGGCTCGGCGGCGGCGTGAACCTCGCGCGCGAGCCGCGCAACGGCCGCACGTTCGAATACATGGGCGAGGATCCGGTGCTCGCGGGCACGCTGAGCGCCGCGCGCACGCAGGCGACGCAGGCGCAGAAGGTGATCGCGACGATCAAGCATTTCGCGTTCAACGACCAGGAAACCAACCGGATGACGATCGATTCGGTCGTCGACGAGCGAACCATGCGCGAGGCCGAACTGCTCGCGTTCGAGATCGGCGTGAAGGACGGCCAGCCGGGCAACGTGATGTGCTCGTACAACAAGCTGAACGGCGTGTATGCGTGCGAGAACCCGTATCTGCTGACCACGGTGCTGAAGAACGAATGGGGCTTCAAGGGCGTCGTGCAGTCCGACTGGGGCGCGACGCATTCGACGGTCGCGGCCGTGCAGGCGGGGCTCGACGAGGAGGAGCCGGGCGCGGCGGACGACAACAACGCGCCGCTCGGCTCGTTCTTCAACACGAAGCTGCGGGCGGCGCTGCAGGCCGGCAGCGTGTCGGCCGCGCGGCTGAACGACATGGTGCAGCGCAAGCTGCGCACGCTGATCCGCATCGGCGTGATGGACGCACCGCCGAAGCCGGGCGGCGCGATCGACGAAGCGGCCGGCAACGCCGATGCGCTCGCGATCGCGCGGCAATCCGCGGTGCTGCTGAAGAACGCGGCCGCGCCCGGCGATGCGCAGCCCGTGCTGCCGCTGGCGGCCGGCGCGCTGAAGTCGGTCGTCGTGATCGGCGGGCATGCGGACGCGGGCGTGCTGTCGGGCGGCGGCTCTGGCGCGGTGCCGGCGATCGACGGCAATGCGGTGACGACCTGCCAGCAACCCGCCGACACGCTGTTCGGCGGCTGTGCGACGTGGTACAAGTCCGCGCCGCTCGCGGCGATTCGCGCGAAGGCGCCGAACGCGGCGGTCAGCTACCTCGACGGAACCGATGCGAATGCCGCGGCGAGCGCGGCCGCGCAGGCCGATGTCGCGATCGTGTTCGCGACGCAGTGGCAGACGGAAGGGCTCGACCTCGCGAGCCTGTCGCTGCCCGATGCGAAGGCCGACCCGTACAACCAGCAATACGACCAGAACGCGCTGATTGCGGCGGTCGCGGCGAAGGCGAAGCGCGTGATCGTCGTGCTCGAGAACGGCAGCCCCGTGCTGATGCCGTGGCTCGCGAACGTGCATGGCGTGCTCGAAGCGTGGTATCCCGGCGCGCAGGGCGGCCAGGCGATCGCCGATCTGCTGTTCGGCGATGCGAACCCGTCGGGCCGGCTGCCGCTGACGTTCCCGAAGCAGGAGGCCGACCTGCCGCAGCCGGCGATCGATCCGTCGCGCACGCAGACCGTCTACGCGGAAGGGCTCGCGTACGGCTATCGCTGGTTCGACGCGAAGGCGATCGAGCCGCTGTTCCCGTTCGGCTACGGGCTGTCGTACACGACGTACGCGTTGTCGGCGATGTCCGCGCGGGCCGATGCGGCAGGCAACGTGACGGTCGGCGTGACGGTGACGAATACCGGCGCGCGGGCCGGTGCGCAGACGGTGCAGATCTACGCGGCACTGCCCGCGTCGCTCGGTGAACCGCCGAAGCGCCTCGTCGGCTGGACCAAGGTCGTGCTGCAGCCGGGCGAGGCGCGTACCGTCAGCGTTGCGGTGCCGGCGCAGCGCTTCGCGGTGTGGGATGCGAATGCGCATGCGTGGCGGATCGCCGCGGGCAGCTACGGGCTGTCGGCGGCGGCTTCGTCGCGTGACCCGCAGGCGCAGTCGACGACGGTGACGCTCGCCGCGCACTGAGCCGGGCGGCCACGCGGCACGCGGCGAGGCCGGTCGTGGTCTCGTCGCGTGCCGGCACGGACTGCCACGTTCCGGCGGCTTCCGGCGCGCAGCCGTTACCCGCCACCGCGCCGGAACGGATCGTGTTCGCGCAATTCGTCGACGTACGCGTGGATGTGCTCGGTCTCGCGTTCGAGAAAGCGCGCGACGGCGTCCGAGAATGCCGGGTGCGCGAGCCAGTGCGCGGAGTGCGTGACGGTCGGCAGGAAGCCGCGCGCGAGCTTGTGTTCGCCCTGCGCGCCGCCTTCGAACGTGTCGAGCCCGGCCTCGATGCAGAACTCGAGCAGCTGGTAGTAGGCCGTTTCGAAATGCAGGCACGGCACGTGCTCGACCGCGCCCCAGTAGCGGCCGTACAGCGTGCCGCCGCCGTTCTCGCCGCGCCGGTAGACGGCGAGTGCGCTCGCGATCGGCTGGCCGCCGGCTTCGGCGATCACGAGCAGCAGGTTCTCGGGCATCGTCGCGCCGATCGTGCGGAAGAAGTCGAGGTTCAGGTACGGGCTCGAATAGTGTTCGCGATAGGTCTGCCGGTAGCAGCGCGAGAAGAAGCGCCAGTCGGCGTCGGTGATCCGGTCGCCGGTCAGCCGCCGGAACGTCACGCCCGCCTCGTGCACCTTGCGCCGCTCAGCGCGGATGTTCTTGCGCTTCTTCTGCTCGAGCGTGCCGAGGAAATCGTCGAAGTGGCGGTAGCCGTCGTTGATCCAGTGGAACTGCACGCCTTCGCGCAGCATCATGCCCATCGATTCGAGGAGCGCCGCTTCGTCGCCGGTCGGGAACAGCACGTGCAGCGACGACACGTCGCTCTGCTCGGCGAATGCGAGCAGCGTGGCCGCGAGCCGGCGGCGCGCATCGTCGTCGGCCGCGAGCAGGCGCGTGCCCTGCACGGGCGTGAACGGCACCGCGCACAGCAGCTTCGGGTAGTAGGGCAGGTCGTTGCGCTGGTACGCGTCGGCCCAGGCCCAGTCGAACACGTATTCGCCGTACGAATGCTGCTTCGCGTAGACGGGCGCGGCGGCCGCGAGGCGCCCGGTGCGCTCGTCGGTCAGCGTGACGAAATGCGGCGACCAGCCGGTGTCGTCGACCGCGCAGCGCGCGACGTGCAGCGCGTCGAGGAATTCGTGGCGCAGGAAGGGCGTCGGCTGCGCGTCGCGGGCGAGCAGCGCGTTCCATTCGTCGGCCGGCACCTCCGCGGGGGACGACAGGATGCCCGTGCGATAATCGATGCGTTCGTGTTTCAAGCGTGAATCCGTACCATTCTGTGTCGCCGGATGCGAGGGCCTGCGCGGGCCCGCACCGGGACGATTTCGTCAGCCGTTCAGGGCGCGCCGCCGGGCTGCGCCGATCCCGCCATGAAGACCCGACTCGCTCTCGCCCAGATCAACGTCACCGTTGGCGATTTCGCCGGCAACGTCGCGCGGATCATCGCGGCCGCGCGCGCCGCGCACAACGATGGTGCGCAGCTGATGATCGCACCCGAACTTGCGCTGTCCGGCTATCCGCCGGAAGACCTGCTGCTGCGTCCGGCGTTCTACGCGGCGGCAGCGGCCGCGCTCGACGCGCTCGCCGGCGCCTTGAAGGCGTTCGACGGGCTCGCGGTGCTGGTCGGCCATCCGTTGCGCGGCGCGGGCGCGCCGGGCGGCGATCCGCATGCGCCAGCCGTCGATGGTAATGCAAACCGCCCGATCGAGCGCGGCGTGCCGCCCACCGATACCTACAACGCGGTATCGCTGATCGTCGGCGGCGAGATCGTCGGCACCTACCGCAAGCAGGACCTCCCCAACACCGAGGTGTTCGACGAGAAGCGCTACTTCGCGACCGACACCGAGCCGCTCGTGTTCGAGCTGAACGGCGTGAAGTACGGCGTGATCATCTGCGAGGATGCGTGGCATGCATCGGCCGCGCAGATCGCGAAGGCGGCCGGCGCGCAGGTGCTGCTGATCCCGAACGGCTCGCCGTACCACATGAACAAGGAAGCGGTGCGCGTCGACATCCTGCGCGCGCGGATTCGCGAAACCGGGCTGCCGATGGTGTACGTGAATCTCGTCGGCGGCCAGGACGAACTCGTATTCGACGGCGGCTCGTTCGTGCTCGACGCGCAGGGCGCGCTCGTCGCGAGGATGCCGCAGTTCGACGAAGGGCACGCGATCGTCGAATTCGACGGCGCGCGGCCGCTGCCCGGCGCGATCGCGCCCGAGCTGTCGACCGACGCGCAGGTGTACCGCGCCCTCGTGACCGGCGTGCGCGACTACATCGGCAAGAACGGCTTTCCGGGCGTGCTGATCGGGCTGTCGGGCGGTGTCGATTCGGCGCTGGTGCTCGCGGTCGCATGCGATGCGCTCGGGCCCGGGCGCGTGCGCGCGGTGATGATGCCGTCGCGCTTCACGGCCGACATCTCGACCACCGACGCGGCGGACATGGCGCGGCGCGTCGGCGTGCGCTACGACGAGATCGCGATCGCGCCGATGTTCGACGCATTCCGCGCGGCGCTCGCGGGCGAGTTCGCGGGCCGCGCGGAAGACGCGACGGAAGAGAACATCCAGGCGCGTATCCGCGGCACGCTGCTGATGGCGCTGTCGAACAAGTTCGGCTCGATCGTGCTGACGACCGGCAACAAGAGCGAGATGGCGGTCGGCTACTGCACGCTGTACGGCGACATGGCCGGCGGCTTTGCGGTGATCAAGGACATCGCGAAGACGCTCGTGTACCGGCTCTGCCGTTATCGCAACGAAACGGCCGACTATGCACTGCGCGACGTGATTCCCGAGCGGATCCTCACGCGTGCGCCGTCGGCCGAGCTGCGCGAGAACCAGACCGACCAGGACAGCCTGCCGCCTTACGACGTACTCGATGCGATCATGCGGATGTACATGGAAGAAGATCGGCCGCTCGCCGAGATCGTCGCGGCCGGTTATGCGCAGGCGGACGTCGAACGCGTGACGCGGCTCATCAAGATCAACGAATACAAGCGCCGCCAGGCGCCGATCGGCATTCGCGTCACGCATCGCGCATTCGGGCGCGACTGGCGCTACCCGATCACGTCACGTTTTACCGAACGCCTCGACTGATCCGTGCTGGGCCGCATGCGGCTCGCAGGCTTACAATCGGGGTCGCGATTTTTCATCCAAACGAGCATTGGGGGACAACCACCATGAAACGCATCACTGCCATCATCAAGCCGTTCAAGCTGGACGAAGTCCGCGAAGCGCTCGCCGAAGTGGGTCTCACGGGCCTGACCGTGACGGAAGTGAAGGGCTTCGGCCGCCAGAAGGGGCATACCGAGCTGTATCGCGGCGCGGAATACGTCGTCGACTTCCTGCCGAAGATGAAGATCGAGGTCGTCGTCGCGGAAGCGCAGGTCGACCAGGTGATCGACGCGGTGATCGGCGCGGCGCGCACCGGCAAGATCGGCGACGGCAAGATCTTCGTGTCGGATGTCGAGCGCGTGATCCGCATCCGCACCGGCGAAGAGAACGAAGCGGCCGTCTGAGCGCCGTATTCGTCAGCGGGCCGTTTCAGGCCCCGCCAAGAAAAAACGGTGCGGATACCCGTTGGGGTACCGCACCGATACGCGCCTCTCGCAGCAGCGTGGAAAGTGTTGTCGAATCGTTGTTTGACGGCGCCTGATCAGAACAGGTGCTGGATGCCGGCGTAGACGCCGGTCTGGCTGCCGCCCGGATTCGGGTTGCCCGTCGACACGGCCGTACCGGCGCCGTTCGCGTTCAGGCCGAAGTTGGCGTTCTTGCTGTTGCGCACCGTCGCGACCTGCAGGTCGAACAGCGTGCGCTTCGAGATGTTGTACGAGCCGCCGACGGTGTAGATGTTCGCGTTGCCGCCGCCGTGGTTCGCGTTCACGTGATACACGGCCGCGATCAGCGCCGCTGCCGGCGTTGCCTGCCACGTCACGCCGCCCCAGACCTGCTGGGTGCCCGTCACGCCGGCGTTCACCGCCGGGCCGCCGCTGCCGTCCGCGCGCGAGGCCTGGTAAGCGGCCTGAACCTTGAACTGGCCGAGGAACACGTTCACGCCCGCGAAGTATTCACGCGAGTAGTTGAACACGTCCGAGAAGCGGCCGTTGCTGTCGCGCGTTTCGTCGTAGATGCCGCGCAACTGGAACAGCGAATTCGTATAGGTGACCTGTGCGCCGGCTGCACGGCCCGGTTGGCCGGCCGTCGTGTTGCCGTTGAAGCTGGTCGAGTTCGAGAACGAGAACTGGCCGTAGAAGTCGAGGCCGTAGAACTGCGGCGACTGGTACGACACGTTGTTGCTGGTCTTGTTCCAGTTGCGGCCGCGCACCAGCGAGGCAGTCGACCAGGCCGACTGGCCGAACGGGTCGAAGTCCCACACGCCGTTGGCGATCGCGAGTTCACGACCCAACAGCAGCGTACCGTAACGGTCGTTCGAGATACCGACGGTCGCGAAACGATCCCAGATCGAGCCGCTGAAGCCGCCCGTCATCGTGTTGAACGCGCCTTCGAGGTGGAACAGGATCTTGTTGCCGCCGCCGATGTCTTCGGTGCCCTTCAAGCCCCACAGGCTGGTGCCCCAGTCGCCGCTTTCCGCGCGCACCTGGTGGCCGTTTTGCAGGCCGTTCAGGTACTCGAGGCCGGCATCCAGGCGACCATACAGCGTGACGCTGCTCTGCGCGTGCGCCGTCACCACCCCAGCAGCCATCAGCGCGGCCGCGACCAAAGCTTTCTTCATCATCTCCTCCATACCCTGTCAAAAAGTCAACCCAGACTGCACGAGATGCCCGGAGCGCGAGCGCCGGGCAAAAGCGGGATAACCAGGGAGACCTCGTGCAGGGCCGGTAAGCGCAGCACGCGGGCAAGCGGACGGAAAACCGTTGAGCGGTCCCGCGCAGCCGGGTCGGCCTGCGGGGTCTCCTTGTAGTGTCGTGAAGCTAAACTACATTTCACGAACTTCGTTTTGCTACTTTGGTTACTAATTTAGCAAAAATACAATTTTGTGGCGATGGAAATCGTTGTTTGACTAACACCTGTCGCCAAATTGCCATGCAACACGGTGGGCAACAGGTGCGCCGAGGGTTTGCAATTAACGGAAAACCCTTGTGCCACAAGGGAGACACGGCTTTCGCAAACAGGGATCAAGGATTGCCACTATTGACGTTGCAGGGGGCGCGGGCGTATGCGCCAGAGAGGAGAAATTGGTAAGCATTTCGTAATGAATGGGCGGCCACCGGACGTCGCCGGCCCGTGCCCGTCGCGCTGGCACGGCGACGCGCGACGCGGTGCACCGGCGCGCTCCGGTCAGGCAGGCTCCGGCCTCGCTTCGAGCAACTGCGTGCGAATCCAGCGATGCGCATCGGTGCGCGCGTGCTTCGCGTGCGAGTAGACCTTCACGGTGTAGCGCGGGATCTCGAACGGCGCCGGAAAGATGCGGATCGGCGCCGCGTGCCGCAGCGCCTGCGCGGCGCGGTTCGGCACGGTCATCAGCAGCGCGGATTCCGCAATCACGAACGGTGCGGCCAGCACGGTCGGCAGCTGCACGGCGACTTGCCGCGCGAGGCCGAGCCGGTCGAGCACGTGGTCGACGACGCCGCGCGACTCGTTCCACGGCGTGACGACCACGTGGCGTGCCGCCAGGTACTGGTCGAGCGTGAGCCGCCGGCGGATGTCCGGATGCGCGGCGCTCGCGATGACGACGTAGTCGTCGGAGAACCAGTCGAAGTCCTCGATGCCCGGCGCGTCGGCCGCCGATTCCTCGTGGTAGCCGAGCGCGAAATCGATGCGGCCAGCCGCGAGTTCGTCGACGGAAATCTTCCGGTCGGAATGCACGATGCGGATCCGCAACCGCGGCGCGACATGCTGGATGCGCGCGAGAAACGCCGGCAGCACGGCGAAGGCCGTGTAGTCGGTCGCCGCGAACACGAACGTGCGGTCGCTTTGCGCGGGATCGAAGCGGCGCGCGCGGGCAAGCCCCTTCGACATCGCGTCGAGCGCGTCGCCGGCCCAGGTGGCGATGTCGTCGGCGCGCACGGTCGGCTGCATCTCGTTGCCGAGGCGCACGAACAGGGCATCGCCGATCGCGTCGCGCAGCCGCGCGAGCGCGTGGCTCAGTGCGGACGGGCTCAATGCAAGCTCGTGCGCGGCCGCGGCGACGGACCGGTGGCGGTACAGCGCGTCGAACACGAGCAGCAGGTTCAGGTCGAGACGGCGCAGATCGGGATGCATCATGTTCAGGTCAGGATGAAAAACCTGCACTTCCTGCAGGCGCTGCGTGAACGTAGCATGACGATCTGATTGGCGCCAGCGCGGCTGCGCGGCGCCGCTTTCCGTTTCAAGTCCGGGCCGGAGGAGGGCTCATCCCGTGCAAATCGACATTCGTTCCGCCACCGTCGCCGACGTGCCGCAGATCCTGCGTTTCATTACCGAACTGGCCGTCTACGAGAAGGCCGAGCATGAGGTGGTCGCGACGCCCGCGTCGCTCGAGCGCAGCCTGTTCGGCGACGGATCGCCGGCGCGTGCGCTGATCTGCGAGGTCGACGGCGAGCCGGCCGGCTTCGCCGTGTATTTCTTCTCGTATTCGACGTGGCTCGCCCGGCAGGGGCTGTATCTCGAAGATCTGTACGTGTCGCCGCGTTTTCGCGGCGCGGGCGCCGGGCTGCGGCTGCTGAAGGCGCTCGCGCGGATCGCGGTCGAGTCGGGTTGCGGGCGTTTCGAGTGGAGCGTGCTCGACTGGAACGAGCCGGCGATCCGCTTCTACGAGAGCGTCGGCGCGGCGCCGCAGAGCGAATGGGTGCGTTACCGGCTCGCGGGCGACGAACTGCGCGCGTTCGCCGACAGCGCGCCGGTGAGCGCCGCATGAACGCCACATAGACGCCACGTAAACGCAAAACGGGCGCCGCGAGGCGCCCGTTCGAACGTCGTGCGTTTCGTGCGCGTTACTTGAGGCTGCCGGACAGGAACCCGCGCAGGCGTTCGCTCTTCGGGTTGGCAAACACCTCGGACGGCACGCCTTCTTCCTCGACGCGGCCCTGGTGCAGGAACATCACGTGGTTCGACACGTTGCGCGCGAAGCCCATCTCGTGCGTGACGACGATCATCGTGCGGCCTTCCTCGGCGAGCTTCTGCATCACCTTCAGCACTTCACCCACCAGTTCCGGGTCGAGCGCCGACGTCGGTTCGTCGAACAGCATCACGTCCGGATGCATCGCCAGCGCGCGCGCAATCGCGACACGCTGCTGCTGGCCGCCCGACAGGTGCGACGGATACTGCTTCTCGACGCGCGGCGCGAGGCCGACTTTCTCGAGATACGCGCGCGCACGCTCCTCGGCTTCCTTCTTCGGGATGCCGAGCACGTTCACGGGCGCTTCCATCACGTTCTCGATCACGTTCATGTGCGACCAGAGATTGAAGTGCTGGAACACCATCGACAGCTTGGTGCGCACGCGCTGCAGCTGCTTCGTATCGGCCGCGCGCAGCGCGCCCGACTTGTCGAGCGCGGTGCGCACTTCCTCGCCGTCGACGAAGATGCGGCCCGCATTCGGCTGCTCGAGGAAGTTGATGCAGCGGAGCATCGTGCTCTTGCCGGAGCCGGACGAGCCGATCACGCTGATCACGTCGCCCGAGTTCGCCTTCAGCGACACGCCCTTGAGCACCTCGTTGTCGCCGTACCGCTTGTGCAGATCGTCGACGAAAAGCTTCTGAGTCTGGGAATTCATCAATAGTCCTGCGAAAACTTACTTGCCTTGCGGGCGCAGATACGCGAGCCAGCGACGCTCGGCCTGGCGGAACAGCCACACGAGCGTGAACGAGATCGCGAGGTAGAGCAGGGCGGCGATGCCGAACGCATGGAACGACATGTAGGTCGCCGAGTTCACGTCGCGGGCGATCTTCAGGATGTCCGGCACGGTCGCGGTGAAGGCGACGGTGGTCGCGTGCAGCATCAGGATCACTTCGTTGCTGTACAGCGGCAGCGCGCGACGCAGTGCCGACGGCAGGATCACGCGGCGATACATCGTGAACGTGGACATCCCGTAGGCACGCGCGGCTTCGATCTCGCCGTACGACGTCGCCTTGATCGCGCCCGCGAAGATCTCGGTGGTGTACGCGCAGGTGTTCAGCGTGAACGCGAGCAGCGTGCAGTGCATCCCGTCGCGGAAGAACGCGTCGAGCATCGGCGTGCCGCGCACGGCCTGCAGGCTGTAGAGGCCCGTGTAGCAGAGCAGCAGCTGCACGTAGAGCGGCGTGCCGCGGAACACGTACGTATAGAGCCACACGGCGCCCGACAGCCACTTCTTCTTCGACACGCGCGCGACCGCGAGCGGCACCGACAGGCAGAAGCCGAGGCCGATCGACACGACCAGCAGCCACAGCGTGATCGCGACGCCGGTGATGCGGTAGCCGTCGGTGTAGAGGTAGTTGCGCCAGTATTCTTGGATGAGGTCGATCATAGGTCAGCCTTGCGGACGCCGGTCGAGTAGCGCTTTTCGAGCCACATCAGCACGAAGTTCGAGATCGTCGTGATCGCGAGGTAGACGGCACCCGCGATCAGCGTGAAGAAGAAGAACCGCAGCGTGCCCTTGCCGGCGTCCTGCGACGCCTTCACGACATCGGCCAGGCCGATGATCGACACGAGCGCGGTCGACTTCACGAGCACCTGCCAGTTGTTGCCGATGCCCGGCAGCGCGAAGCGCATCATCTGCGGGAACATGATCCGCGTGAACACCTGCCAGTTGGTCATCCCGTACGCGCTGCCGGCCTCGAGCTGGCCGCGCGGCACCGACAGGAACGCCCCGCGGAAGGTCTCGGTGAAGTACGCGCCGTAGATGAAGCCGAGCACGAGCACGCCGGCGAGGAACGGGTCGATGTCGATCTGGTCCCAGCCGAGCGCGTCGGTCGCCATGTTCAGCCAGATCTGCAGGCTGTAGAACAGCAGCAGCATCAGCACGAGGTCGGGCACGCCGCGGATCAGCGTGGTGTAGACGGTGCCGACGCCGTTCGTGAAGCGGTTGCGCGACAGCTTCGCGCCCGCGCCGAGCAGCCCCAGCAGAAACGACAGCGCGAGCGAAAGCACCGCCAGTTTGACGGTTTGCCAGGTGCCAGCGAGGATCAGCGGGCCGTAACCTTGTAGAAACATATGTGGTCCCTGGGGTGGTCCCTAGTGTGGTCCCGTAGGGCGCACGCGGTGCGCCGCGAAAGACGCGCCCGCCAAGCTGCGCGGAACGCCCCGTGCGTATCATGACCGTCCGCCCCGGCATCGGTGCCGGGCCAGCCCGTCGCGCGAGCGGCGGGCGAGGGGGCGGGCGGCGCGTGGTCGACTGCCTGTACTGCGCGGACACGGGGCCGCCCCCGCGTCCGTTGCCGCTTCTTTTCGACGCTCAGCGGGCCGAAGCCGAATAGACGCTGAACGCGAAATACTTGTGCGACAGCCGGTCGTACGTGCCGTCCTTGTGCATGTCGGCCAGCGCCTTGTTGATCTTGAGCTTCAGGTCCGTATCTTCCTTGCGCAGGCCGATCGCGGTGCCGTCGCCGATCGTCTTCGGATCCTTCACTTCCGGCCCGGCGAACGCGAAGCCCTTGCCGCGCGGCGTGCGCAGGAAGCCGTAGTCGGCTTGCAGCTCGTCCTGCAGCGTCGCGTCGAGGCGGCCCGAGCCGAGATCGGCATAGACCTGGTCCTGGTTCTGGTAAGGAATGATCGTCACGCCCTGCGGCTCCCAGTACGCCTTCGCGTAGGTTTCCTGCGTCGAGCCCTGCTCGACGCCCACGCGCTTGCCCTTCAGCGATGCGATCGTCGGCAGCAGCGGCGAACCGGCCTTCGCGATCATCCGCGCCGGCGCGTCGTATACCTTGTCGGAGAAGTCGATCTGTTCGTGGCGCTTGTCCGTGACGGTCAGCGACGACACGATGACGTCGTACTTCTTCGCCTTCAGCGCCGGGATGATCCCGTCGAGATCCTGCGCCACCCACACGCATTTCACGTTGATCCGCTTGCAGATTTCCTTGGTGAGATCGACGTCGAACCCGACGATCTCACCGCTCGGCGCGGTCGACTCGAACGGCGGGTAGCTGGCGTCGACGCCGATCCGCACGGTCTTCCACTCCTTCGCGAAGGCGCTGCCCGCCACGAGGGCGAGGGCGGCGCACAGGGCGGCCTTCTTCATTTCGATCCTTCTGTTGCTGACTTTCCGGGGGCGCTCGCGGCCGGTCGAACCGGGCGCCGCGGCGTATTCTAGACGGCCAAAATTCGCCGATCGGCGTTCTGGCGATGGCGGCCGCCGGAACGGCGAACGCCAAAAGGGCGGTATTTTACCCGAACGCGATACCCGGAAACCGGCAATCCGGGTCGACCGATCGATTCCTCGAGGCATTGATCCGGCTGTTGCGATAATCGTCGCATTCTCAGCGGGCATTGGGTCAATTGCATCCGCGGATGCAACGATGCAGTGCGCGAGCGGTGGATTGTGGCGCGATTGGCACACTCATACAGTGTCGGCATACCAGAACAACGCCTCTCACGGAGTGTCCGCCCCATGTTCCAGATCCGCCGCGCCGCCGATCGCGACCAGCGCAGCCATGGCTGGCACGAATTCCTTCACAGCTTTCCTTGCGCGTCCGGCCGGGGCGGGCCGCCGGTCTTCGGCGCGTTGCGCGAACTGAACGAGGAGTGCATCGCGCCGACCCGCGGCTACGGGATGCGGCCGTACCGGGACGCGGAAATCGTCACCTACGTGCTCGACGGCGCGCTCGCGCACCGCGACAGCCTCGGCAACGGGGCAATCGTGCGTGCGGGCGGCGTGCAGCGCATGAGTGCCGGCACCGGCGTCATGCTCAGCGAAGCCAACGCGTCGTGCGACCAGCCGTTGCGCCTGCTGCGGATCTGGCTCGCGCCGGCCGGGGCGGCCGGCCGGCCCGGCTACGCGCAGACGCGCTTTGCCGACGACGAGAAGCGCGGGCGGCTGCGGCTCGTCGCGGCGCCGGACGGTGGCGGCGGCGCACTGCCGTTGGATGCGGACGCACGCATCTTTGCGGGACTGATCGACGGCGACGAGGCGGCGGCGTTCGACCTGCGGGCCGGGCGCCGTGCTTATGTGCACGTGGTGCGCGGCGACGTCGCGGTGAACGGCCGCGCGCTGGCCGCGGGTGACGGCGCGCGGATCGGCGGCGTGGACGCGGTGGCGTTCGCACGCGGCCGGGCGGCCGAGGTGCTGCTGTTCGACGTCGCCTGAAACGCAAAAGGGGACGCAGGGCGGTGCCCGCGTCCCCTTCGAGGATGCCGCTCCGCGGAGCGGCCCTGCCGGCTTACTGCGCCGGTGCCGACGCGGCCTTGGCCGCGCGATGCTGCTGCCAGCGCTCCTTCATCTTCTCGTGGCGCTGTTCCATCTTCGCGAACTGCTGCTTGAGCGCCGTGCTGACCGTGGTCTTCTGCTGGTCGTTCAGGCCGTTGTAGAACGCGAGCCACGCGGCGGACGTCTGCTCGCGCAGTTGCGCGTTCTGCTGCTCGGCCTGCTGGCGCGCGGCGTGCATCGCGCTCAGGTCGAGGATCGGCTGGTTCTGCTGCGCCTTGAACTGTTCGCGCATCTGCTCGTGGCTCTTGCGCATCGCGTCATGGTTCTGCTTCATCGTGTTGACGGCGGCCTGCCACTGCTGTTCCTGCGATGCGTTGAGCTTCAGCTGGTCGTGCAGTTTCATGATCACGCCGAACGGGCCGCCGTCGTGCCCGCCGTGCATCTGGTGGGCGCCGGGGCCGCCCGGAGGCGGCATGTCGCCGGGTTGCGCGGCGTGCGCGGTGCCGAATGCGAGAGCGAGCACGGTGGCGGCCGCGATGGCCACGCGGGAAGTCTTCTTATACATTTCAGAAACTCCTTGTATCCAAAGGGTCCGGCGATGCGGTGCCGGGAAAGTCGGGTACCGCATCCGGTAAGACGCAGGTTAGCGATGCAGGCTCCGGCCGGTGTTACGTGGGGCGGCGGCCCGGTTACCGCGCATTACAGTTCCCTTGCGCGGTAACCCGCAGTAACCCTTTCGTCCCTTTGTTTCGTTCTTCGACTCCGCCCTCGCGCGGTAAACTTCGAGCCATGACTACCCAGATCCTCATCGTCGACGACGACCAAGAACTCCGAGACCTGCTGCGCGACTATCTCGTGCGCCAGGGGATGGAAGTGTCCGTGCTGCACGACGCGGCGACGCTCGAGAAACGCCTCGAGCGCGAGCGGCCCGACCTGATCGTGCTGGACCTGATGATGCCGGGCGTCGACGGCCTGACCGCGCTGCGCCAGTTGCGCGCGGCCGGCGACGACATCCCCGTGATCATGCTGACCGCACGGGCGGACGACGTCGACCGCATCGTCGGGCTCGAGCTCGGCGCGGACGATTACCTCGGCAAGCCGTTCAACCCGCGCGAGCTGCTCGCGCGCGTGCAGGCCGTGCTGCGCCGCCGCCGCGCGACGCCGTCGGCGGCGGCGCCCGAGCAGCGCGAGCCGTTCGGATTCGGCCGCTTCGTGCTCGACTTCCAGGCGCGTACGCTGTCGGTCGACGGCAAGCCGGCCACGCTGTCGAGCAGCGAATTCGCGCTGCTGAAGATCTTCGTGAACCATGCGCTGCGCACGCTCACGCGCGAGCGGCTGCTCGAGCTGCTGCACGGGCCCGAGTACGACGGCACCGACCGCGGCATCGACGTCCAGGTGTGGCGCCTGCGCCGCATTCTCGAAACGGATCCGTCGACGCCGCGCTTCATCCAGACGGTGCGCGGGCGCGGCTACGTGTTCGTGCCCGACGGCGAGGCCCATGCGCAAACCCATTGATTCACTGTTCGGGCGGCTGGCGCTGCTCGTCGTTGGTGTCCTGCTCCTGTCGCACTTCGCGTGGTTTTTCGCGATGCGGCTCGAGCGCAGCCAGATGCAGACGCGCTACGCGGTCGAAGAGGCCGCGTTCCTGGTCGACGCGGTACGCCAGCACGTCGAGCGTACGCCCGACCAGCCGTTGCCGTCGCGTGTGCGGCTCGTGGCGCCGGACAGCGCCGACGTGCCGAACGGCGATCCGTCGAACCTGCCGGCGGCGCTCCGGCGGTTCCGCGACGACGTGAGCGAGCGGATGCCGCCCGGCACGCGCGTCGAGGTTGGCGCACCCGGCCATCCGCCGGTGCTGTGGGTGAAGGAGCCGACCGACCGCAACTGGATCGTGGTGCCGGTGCAGCCGCTGCGGCCGCCGCGCTCGCTCGACCGGATGCTGCTGTGGCTCGGCACGATTTTCTCGGCCGGCGTGATTGCCGCGCTGTTCGCGGCCTGGCAGCTGCAGCAGCCGTTGCGTTCGCTTGCGCGCGCGGTCGCGCGCTTCGGCCGCGGCCAGCCGGTGCCGCCATTGCGCGAGCGCGGCCCGCGCGAGCTGCGCCAGCTTACGCACGGTTTCAACCAGATGGTGGAGCAGGTGTCGCAGGCCGAAAGCGACCGTGCGGTGATGCTGGCGGGCGTGGCGCACGACCTGCGCACGCCGCTTGCGCGAATGCGGCTGCGGGCGGAAATGATGGACGACGTCCGGCTGCGCGACGGCGTCGTGCGCGACGTCGATTCGATGTCGCACATCGTCGACCAGTTTCTGGTGTTTGCCCACGGCGGGTCCGATCGCAGCGAGCCGGTGCCGGTCGATCAGGCATGCGAGCGGATCGCACGCAGCTATCGCGCGGTCGCGCCGAACGCGCCGACGGTCCAGACCCGGCTCGACGCCGATCCGGGCTTCCGCCTGCCGACGGCGACGCTCGACCGGATCCTGTCGAACCTGCTGGACAACGCGCATGCGTACGGTGCGCCGCCCGTGCTCGTCGAGACGGCACGCACGCCGGCCGGTTATGTGCTGTCGGTCAGCGACAGCGGCGGCGGGATCGCCCCGCGCGATCTCGCGGCGGCGACACGGCCGTTCGTGCGGCTCGATCCCGCACGCGGCGGAAACGGCCACAGCGGGCTCGGGCTCGCGATCGTCGAGCGGCTCGTACTCAGGCTGGGCGGGGCGTGCGACATCGGCAACCGCCCCGAAGGCGGCCTGCGTGTCGCGATGACGTTCCCGTTCGAGGCCGTGCCGAAGGACGAACCCCACGCACAGGCCGCATGAGCGGCTGCGGCGCCGGCCCGGCCGGGCTGGCGCCGCGTGGCATCATTCGCCGAACAGCGTGCCGAGCGTCTCGGCCGCGTTGCTGTCGATGGTGTTGTAGGTCACGCTGGTGGCCTCGAAGATGTAGACGGTCGTATACCGGCCGAGGCGCTCCAGGATTTCTTCCTGCAGCGATTCAGGCACGACGTTCATGTTCAGGTACCATGCCGTCGACGACAGCCGCGTCTGGAACGATCCGTATTCCTGCATCAATTCGTAGAACGCGTCGGCATCCTGATCGCGGCAGACGATCACCAAGTTTCCTGCCATTCCCTTTCCTCCCGCTCGTCGATCGATCCCCAGGGCCTGCGGACACCGGGAACGCGCATGCGTTGCCATCGGTACGGCCGCAACCGACCCCCAGGGGCCAGCCCCGATCATACCCGCTTAGTCGTATCGGGCCGATGACGCCCGACATGGTTTGCGCGTGCGTGCGGCGGGCGGGTTCCCGGCCGGGCCGGATCACGGCATAATTCGGGCCTGCGTGCCGGCCGAAGGAGTGCGGCCGGGCTGCTTGTACCGCGCACCCGTCATTCGCCCGCGCGTCAGGCACGATCCGTGCGCCGCCTGCGCCGTTCCCGGACGGTTGTACCTGAAATACAGGTTGGTGTAGTGTCGTGCCGTCGCGGGCCGGCACGTCCGGCGCGCGGCAGCGCGTGCACGCACGGCGCACCGCGCTCGCGCGCGATCGTCAGTCAATCGAATTACCGCACCCGTGCGCTTTGCCATGAATCAACATCGACTGCCGGCTTCGTTCGGCCTTACCGGGGAGGGCGCCTGATGGACGTCGGATTCTTCAATCCGAACCGGACCGCCAACGCGTCCGCGTGGCGCGTTCTGCCGAACCGGTGGGATTTCATCGCGTTTCCGCTGATCATCTGCCTGATCGCGATGGCGGTCGTCGGTTTCCACGAAACGATGGCGCCGATCGGCACCCTGCAGACGCAGAAGATCTCGCTCGACCCGTCGAACCTGCCCGAATACGCGTTGCGCACCACGCTGCGGATGCTCGCCGCGATGGTCGCGTCGCTCGCGTTCACGCTCGTCTACGGCACGCTCGCGGCCAAGAGCCGCCGTGCCGGCATGGTGCTGATCCCGATCCTCGACATCCTGCAGTCGGTGCCGGTGCTCGGCTTCATCTCGTTCACCGTCACGTTCTTCCTCGCGCTGTTCCCGAGCCGCGTGCTCGGCGCCGAGCTCGCGGCGATCTTCGCGATCTTCACGAGCCAGGCGTGGAACATGACGTTCAGCTTCTACCAGTCGCTGCGCACGGTGCCGCGCGACCTCGACGAAGTGTCGCGAGGCTTCCACCTGACGTCCTGGCAGCGCTTCTGGAAGCTCGAAGTGCCGTTCTCGATGCCCGGCCTGATCTGGAACATGATGATGTCGATGTCGGGCGGCTGGTTCTTCGTCGTCGCGTCGGAGGCGATCACCGTCGGCAACCAGACCATCACGCTGCCGGGCATCGGCGCGTATCTCGCGCAGGCGATCTCGGACAAGAACTTCGGTGCGATCGGCTGGGTGATCCTCACGATGACCGTCGTGATCCTTGCGTACGACCAGTTCCTGTTCCGCCCGCTGATCGCGTGGGCCGACAAGTTCCGGATGGAGAACACCGCGTCGGGCGACGCGCCGCAATCCTGGCTGCTCGACCTCGTCCGCCGCACGCGCCTGATTCATCAGCTGCTCGTGCCGGCCGGCTGGTTCTTCGCGAAGGCCGCGCGGATTCCGCTGCGCCTGCCGCTGTCGGGCGCGATGCGCTTCACGCTGCCGAAAGTCGAGAAGAAGGCGTCGCGCACGGTCGACATCGCATGGGCCGCGCTCGTGCTGCTCGGCACGGCCTATATCGTGTGGCGCGTCGTCAGCTTCGTCGCGACCGGCGTGACGATGGCCGAGGTCGGCCACGTCCTCGTGCTCGGGCTCATCACGCTGCTGCGCGTGGTCGTGCTGATCTCGATCGCGTCGGTCATCTGGGTGCCGATCGGCGTGTGGATCGGGCTGCGCCCGCGGCTCGCCGAGAAGCTGCAGCCGCTCGCGCAGTTCCTTGCCGCGTTCCCGGCGAACCTGCTGTTCCCGGTGTTCGTGATCGTGATCGCGCGTTTCCACCTGAACGCCGATATCTGGCTGTCGCCGCTGATCGTGCTCGGCACGCAGTGGTATATCCTGTTCAACGTGATCGCCGGTGCGACGTCCTACCCGAACGACTATCGCGAAGCGGCGACGAACTTCCGCATCCGCGGCTGGCAGTGGTGGCGGCAGGCGATCCTGCCCGGCATCTTCCCGTACTACGTGACCGGCGCGATCACCGCATCGGGCGGCGCGTGGAACGCGAGCATCGTGTCGGAAGCCGTGCAGTGGGGCAATACCAGGATCGAGGCGCACGGCCTCGGTGCCTATATCGCGCAGACCACCGCCGCCGGCGATTTTCCGAAGATCATCCTGGGCATCGCCGTGATGTCCCTGTTCGTTACCCTGTTCAACCGCCTGCTGTGGCGTCCGCTGTATGCCTTCGCCGAAGCGAAGCTGCGGCTCGACTGAGACCGATTGAGAGCGAAACGCGATGCACAATCCGAATGCTGTAAACGCCCCCGTCCAGACGAACCAGCCGCCGCGCCTCGGTGAGGAAATCCTGCGCGTCGATCACGTCTGTCGCGGCTTCAACAAGACGCAGGGCGAACTGCTCGTGCTCGACGATGCGAACCTGTCGCTGCGCGAAGGCGAGATCGTCGGCCTGCTCGGCCGTTCCGGCTCGGGCAAATCGACGCTGCTGCGCATCATCGCCGGGCTGATCGAGCCGACCGGCGGCGAGGTGACCTACCTCGGCAAGCCGCTGCGCGGCCCGGCCGAAGGCGTCGCGATGGTGTTCCAGACCTTCGCGCTGTTCCCGTGGCTCACCGTGCTGCAGAACGTGGAAGCCGGGCTGGAAGCGCTCGGCGTCGGCGCGCGCGAGCGGCGCGAGCGTGCGCTCGCCGCGATCGACCTGATCGGCCTCGACGGCTTCGAGAACGCGTACCCGCGCGAGCTGTCGGGCGGCATGCGCCAGCGTGTGGGCTTTGCGCGCGCGCTCGTCGTCGATCCGACGATCCTGCTGATGGACGAGCCGTTCTCCGCGCTCGACGTGCTGACCGCCGAGACGCTGCGTACCGACCTGCTCGATCTGTGGACGCAAGGCCGCATGCCGATCAAGTCGGTGCTGATCGTTACGCACAACATCGAGGAAGCGGTGTTCATGTGCGACCGGATCCTGGTGCTGTCGTCGAACCCGGGCCGCGTGATCGCCGAGATCAAGGTGCCGTTCAAGCATCCGCGCAACCGGCTCGACCCGGCGTTCCGCAAGCTCGTCGACGACATCTACGCGAAGATGACCGCGCGGCAGACCGGCGAAGCGACGAAGAAGGGGCTCGAGCTCGGCAGCTGGCTGCCGCAGGTGTCGACCAACCTGATGGCCGGCCTGATCGAGACGCTCGCGATGGCGCCGTACCACGGTCGCGCCGACATGCCGGAAATCGCGCGTACGCTGCACCTCGAGGTCGACGACCTGTTCCCGATCGCCGAAGTGCTGCAATACCTCGGCTTCGCGGACGTGCGGGAAGGGGACGTGTTCCTGACGCCGCCGGGGCGCGTCTTCGCGGAATTCGGCACGCAGGAGCGCAAGCTGATGTTCGCGGATCACCTGCTGAAGCACGTGCCGCTGGCCGCGCGGATCAAGAAGGTGCTGAACGAGCGTCCCGGCCATCGCGCGCCGCGCGTGCGCTTCGAGCAGGAGCTGGAGGATTTCCTGTCGGACGGTGCCGCCGAGGAGACGCTCGACGCGGTGATCGACTGGGGGCGTTACGGCGAGATCTTCTCGTACAACGACCAGACGGAGATTTTCAGTCTCGAGGAC
Source organism: Burkholderia sp. COPS (assembly GCF_019425585.1). Taxonomy (NCBI): domain Bacteria; kingdom Pseudomonadati; phylum Pseudomonadota; class Betaproteobacteria; order Burkholderiales; family Burkholderiaceae; genus Burkholderia; species Burkholderia sp. COPS. Next base: position 146,920 of record NZ_WIXR01000018.1, read on the forward strand.
GTCGAGTCCTGATGCTGGCGGGGCGACTCCTGCGTATCCCGCCGGAATCGCCCGGATGCCCCCAGCGGCTCGATGCTGCCGTCGCGGGCCAAGGGCCCGCGGCCCGACCCCGGCGTTCGCAACGGGCGCCCGGCCATGGATACCTGATTGTCTGATCGTGCGCCTGCCGGAAGCGCTGCGAATGGTGTTCGGCGACGATGCCGCGCCCGGTTTCACTCTTCGGCGACAACGCTTCGTTCACCTCGGACACCGTTCTCCACTTCACCACATGTCAGAGAGCCTCTATTCTGTCGCTGCTGGTATGCACGACCTGGTGGTCGTGACCGTCATCGATTCGCCGAGTCCGCACGTTTTTCGCGCAAAAATCGAGCAGATCTATTCCTGCGGGAAGGGCATCACGCCGGATCGTCTCGGAACGGAGTTCGAGTTTTACAGCGGGCCTGCGACGTGGGGGAACGTACCGCTCCAGATCGGGGAGCGGGCGTTGCTCTTCGTGCATCAGGTGTCCGGCGTGTTTAACGAATATCCATGGCGCGGCCACATGGTTCTGGAGGAAATTGACGGTGAATCGTACGCCCGATTACAGATTCCCGAGTTGTGGTCGAGGGACGATCTGCCGGAAGCCGTGAAAGCTGCGGCGGCTCCTCATCCAACCAGGCGAAACGCATCGATTGTCAGGTTCGGTGCGCTCGAGAACTACCTGGAAGGGCTCATCGAGAAAGCGGTTCGCTGAGCCGGGGCGGCTTCCGGACAGCGAAGCGGATAATGCGCGTGCGAAGTTTTTGGCGCTGAATTGAATGACCGATAAGAATCCCGATTTTTCACCGATGCGCATGCGGGCACGCGGATTCGTGTCGCAGGGGCGCATCGAGGATGCGCTCGGACTGTACGGCGACATCCTGAAGGTGGCGCCGGAAGACGCGGCGACGTATGCCGATCGCGGCACGACCTTCGCAATGGTCAAGAAGACAGCGCTCGCGCTGAACGATCTGAACCGGGCCATCGAGCTGGGCTACACGGATCCGTCGGCGTATTGCACGCTCGCGACGATTTACCTCGAAGGCGGCGCCTACCAGAAGTCGCTCGATTGCTTCGACGAGGCGCTGAAGCTCAATCCCGACCAGCCTTTCGTCTATTTCAATCGCGCCAGGGCATACCAGACGCTGGGTGATATCAGCGCGTCGATCGCCGATCTCGAGCGGTGCCTGACTTACGACCCGGACGATGCGCTGTCCGCGAAGATCAAGGAAAGGGTGGCGCAGCTTCGCGCGCGTCTGTAACGGCTGCCTCCGGATGTGAAGTGTGCGGTACCCGGCCCGGAAGAATCCGGGCGAATTGAGGGAGTAATGATGTTGAAGCGGGACAGCTTGCCGTATTCCGTGCTGCCTTCATCGTTGGCAGCATTGATCTCAGAGACTGATTTTCTGACGGCGTTCGAGAATGCGGAGTCGCAAACCGTCATCGTTTGGTATGTCGACGCGCGAATCGGTCGTCAGCATGAAATCGAGTTTTCCCCGAGGCTAGGGCGTCTACTGTCGCGCGGCGAGCGCGAAGCGCAATTTCCGCCGGAGCGTCAGATGGTGCTGCAAGACGGGATCCGCGTGCACGTAGGCAATAGGCTCGAGGCCGATACCGACGTTCGCTATGAAACCTATACCGCACACGATCCGGTGACGTCGTCGAAGCTTGCCGTCGGCGAACAGATGTTCTTTGTGCCGTTTCTGGACGAGCCCGAGCCGGTCGTTCGGCAGGCAATCGAACGAGCAAAGTTCCCGAATACGTATGCGGGATGGAGCGCAATCGAGCGCACTCGTTATTGGGTGGGCGTGCTGTATCGTGCGCGACGCCAGACGGGGGAGTCGGGTATCAACGAAGACGAAGCCTTTCGGCCCGCAGTGTTGAAGCACATGAGGGCGGTGGATCCTGATGTCGATGGCATGCTTGCGGCGGTGCTTGCCGAACTGAGTCGAATGGAAATGATCGCCCCGGATATCATGCGGGCTGCGTTCAATCGACGTACAGGCGCATCGATCTGATCGCCCGGACCACCAGTGTGTCCGATGAGCGACGCGCATTGATTGACCGACGCGCCGCACACCGCACCGCTACTGCAAATTCCCCCACCGATCGACGGCCGGCTCCGCCGACGCCCACTTCCAGTGCGTGCCTTGCTGGCACGCATTCGCGAAAAACCAGTCGGCCTTGTCGCCGTCCTTCACCGAGAACGCGAATTCCTTGCACAGCGCGAGCGCTGACGAGTACGCGCGCGTGACCCGCACTTCGCCTTCGCCGTTTTCGAGCGGCAGCGTGTTCTTCACCTTCCACGGCTTCACTTCGCCGACGGCGAGACTGCCGGCCGTCTTCGCGATTGCGTCCTGCTGATTCTGATGGAGCTGCTTCATCGTGCGGTTGACGGCTTCGTCGGTCGCGGCCTGCACGGCGATCCCGACGCCGACGCCGACCGCCGGGTTCGCGGTGACGAGGCCCGTCGCCGCACCGGCAAGCGCGCCGCTCGCCGCGCCGACCGACCCGCAGCCCGACAGCGTGGCCGCCGCCGCGCACAGCGCGCCGATGGCCGCGATACGGATCGCGACGCTCATTGCAGCGAGCCCCAGCGTTCGGTTGCCGGTTCCGCCGACGCCCATTTCCACACGGGGCCGTCGCGGCAGATCGTGGCGACGTAGAACGCCGATTGCGCTGCCTTGTCGGCTTTCGCGGGCGTGTCGACCGCGAACACGATTTCCTTGCAGTCGAGCGGGCCGATGCTGATCATCCGGCTGACCGTCACGCGGCCCTGTTCGTCGTCCTCGATCGGGAACGAGTGGTGCGTCGACCACGGCGCGACGCCGCCCACGTCGAGCGGGCCGGCCGCCTTCGCGATCTGTTCCTGTGTGTAACGGTGTGCGACGCGCTGCGAGTACTGGACGCCCGCACGCGCACCGGCGACGGCGCCGAGGCCGATGCCCGTCGCGACGGCGGCGTTGTTGGTGACCTTGGAGGCGATCGCGGCACCCGCGATACCGGCGCCGGCTGTCGCGCCCTCGCTGTACAGCGAGTTGCAGCCGGACAGCAGTGCGGCCGTGGCGATCGCGGCCAGCACGACGCGCGCCGGGATGGCCCGGCGCGGCGATTCGAAACGAATGTTCATCCCTGAGTGCAAGTCCTGTCTGGGTGAGCGGCAACGCGTGCGCGCCCTCATGCCGCGTCATTGTTTCGCAATTGTCATAGGAAAAATGCAAAGCTTTGACAAATCGCCGGACGGCATCCCGCGCGCGTACGCGCGGCGCTATTGTCGGACAGGTGGATCGGGAGGGGTCGAAACGTTACAAATTGAAGGTAATTGTTACTTTGGCGTGCAAGGAAGCGACCTAGACTTTTCAGTTATGGAATGTTTCTACGACGGCCTCGGGCCGCGCCGCACATGAGACACCCGGCCATGCGACGTTCGAAACGGTTTTCGCCCCGGCCGCCCGACGCAGGGGCGGATCGCCCGCATCCGCAGACCGACGCGCCATCGGCACCGCCTGCCGGTGCGCCCGGCGAGACGCCGTCCGACGGCGATCACAACCAGGGCGGTGCCCGCCCGGAAGGGCTCGACTATCAGCGGGATCTCGGTCAGGAGCAGGACGCCTGATGTCGTTGCCGTCGTATTCCGCCGCAGCCTTTCACACCTGCATTTCTCACGTCTGAATCGCCGCACGGCCGCCTTCGGGCCGCCGTGCCAGCCTTGGCGCGCGCCGCGCGCCAGCCCATCGAATCGAGGAGGGAAAGCCGCATGAGCAGATTGATCGTGGTATCGAACCGTGTCGCCGCCGGCGAGGACACGCGCCCGAGCGCCGGTGGCCTGGCAGTCGGCGTGATGGACGCGCTGAAGGAAACGGGCGGCGTCTGGTTCGGCTGGAACGGCGAGATCGTCGGTGCGCCGGATGCCGAGCCCGCGATCCAGCGAGACGGCAACGTGACCTATGCGACGGTCGGGCTGACCCGGCGCGACTACGACCAGTACTACCGCGGCTTCTCGAACGCGACGCTGTGGCCGGTGTTCCATTACCGCGGCGATCTCGCGCGCTTCGACCGCCAGGAGTACGCGGGCTATCTGCGCGTGAACGCGATGCTGGCGAAGCAGCTTGCCGCGCTGCTGCGCCCCGACGACCTGATCTGGGTGCACGACTATCACCTGCTGCCGTTCGCGCATTACCTGCGCGAGCTCGGCGTGAAGAACCCGATCGGCTTCTTCCTGCACATTCCGTTTCCGTCGCCCGACATGCTGCGTCTCGTGCCGCCGCACGAGGAACTCGTGAAGTTCATGTGCGCATACGACGTCGCGGGCTTCCAGACCGAGGCCGACAAGCAGGCGTTCACCGACTACATCGAGCGGCGCGGAATCGGCGCGGCGAGCGACGACGGGATGCTGCATGCGCACGGGCGTGTCGTGAAGGTCGCCGCCTATCCGATCGGCGTTTATCCCGACGCGATCGCGCAGGCGGCCGTCCAGTACGGCGCGCGCAAGCCGGTGAAGATGCTGCGCGAGGCGCTCGACGGCCGCAGGCTGGTGATGAGCGTCGACCGCCTCGATTACTCGAAGGGACTCGTCGAGCGCTTCCAGTCGTTCGAGCGGATGCTCGCGAATGCGCCCGGCTGGCAGGGGCGCGTGTCGCTGCTGCAGATCGCGCCGCCGACGCGTTCCGACGTGCAGACCTATCAGCACATTCGCGAAACGCTCGAAGGCGAGGCCGGCCGTATCAACGGCCGCTTCTCGCAGCTCGACTGGACGCCGATCCAGTACCTGAACCGCAAGTACGAGCGCAACCTGCTGATGGCGTTCTTCCGGATGTCGCAGGTCGGCTACGTGACGCCGTTGCGCGACGGGATGAACCTCGTCGCGAAGGAGTACGTGGCATCGCAGGATCCGGCCGATCCGGGCGTGCTCGTGCTGTCGGAGTTCGCGGGTGCGGCGGCCGAGCTGACTGGCGCGCTCCTCGTCAATCCGTACGACCTGTCGCAGATGGCCGAGGCGCTCGAGCGCGCGCTGTCGATGCCGCTCGCGGAGCGGCAGGCGCGCCACGAGGAGAACCTCGCGCGGCTGCGCGGAAACGACCTGTCGGTCTGGCGCGATACGTTCGTCGCCGACTTGCGCAGTGTCGCGGCCGCCGCGTCGGTCACGCGGCGCGCGGGCCGGCGGGTCGTGCATGCGTGAGGTCACGCAGGGGCCCGGCACCGCCGACGACACGAGCGACGACGCCACCCGCCGCTTTTTCGTCGTGACCGGTGGCCCGGGTTCGGGCAAGAGCACGCTGCTCGATGCGCTCGAGCGCGCCGGTTGCGCGCGCTCGCAGGAAGCCGGGCGGGGCGTGATCCGCGACCAGATGGCGATCGACGGTCACGCGTTGCCGTGGCGCGACCCGGCCGCGTTTGCCGAGCTGATGCTGAGCTGGGAGATGCGCTCGTACGATCTCGCGCGGCATGCGCGCGGGCCCGTGTTCTTCGATCGCGGCGTGCCGGACGTGATTGGCTATCTGCGGCTGACGGGGCTGGCCGTGCCCGCGCATGCGGAGGCCGCGGCCAACCATTTCCGCTATCACCCGCGCGTGTTCATCGCGCCGCCGTGGCCGGACATCTATGCGCAGGACACCGAGCGCCGGCAGGATTTCGCGGAAGCCGTGCGCACCTACGACGCGATGGTCGAGTGCTATACGTCGTATGGCTATCGGCTGATCGAACTGCCGCGCGAGAGCGTGCAGGCGCGCGTGCGTTTCGTGATGGACGCGCTCGACGCTGAATGACGCGCGGGGCGGCGCGCGACGGTATCAGGTTGCCGCGTCCGGTCGCGGCGACGCGATGCGCAGCATGCTGACGAGCGCGGCCACCGCCGCGAATGCCGCGGCGACATAGAGCGCGATCGTCGGCCCGCGATCGGGGACGAGCCCGAAAATCAATGCGACGAGCGCGGCGCCGAGCGTCTGACCGGTCAGCCGCGCGGTGCTCAGCATGCCGCCCGCGCCACCGCTGCGCTCGCGCGGCGCCGACGACAGCATCGCGCGGTTGTTCGGCGACTGGAACAACCCGAAGCCTGCACCGCACAGCGCCATCCGCCACACGATGTCGACGGTGCCCGGGTGCGCGCCGATCGTCGCGAGCGACAGCAGCCCGGCCGCGAACAGGGCGAGCCCGATTCCGCCGAGGATGCCCGCCGAATAACGATCCGACAGCACGCCCGCGAGCGGCGCGGCGAACACGATCACGAGCGGCCAAGGCGTCATGTAGAGGCCCGTCTCGACCTGCGAGAAGCCGAGCGAGTGCTGCAGCCAGAACGGCAGCGCGACGAACGCGAGCATCTGCGACGTGAACGACGCCATCGACGTATAGATCGACAGCGCGAACATCGGGATGCGCATCAGGTCGACGGGCAGCAGCGGCGCCGGCTGCGACAGCTGGCGCTTCACGAAGAAGTAGCCGACGACGAACGCGACGGCCAGTTCGGCCGCGACGTACGCATGGCCTTCGCCGTGGCCGAGCCCGTCGACCGCCGTGATCAGCAGACCGAACACGCACGCGTTCATCAGCGCGCTCGGGAAATCGTACGGCGCATCGTGCAGCGGGTTGGACGGCAGCGCGCGCAGGCTGCCGATCACCGCGGCGATGCCGATCGGCACGTTGACCGCAAAGAGCCACGGCCACGATGCGAACGACAGGATCGCGGACGCGACCGTCGGCCCGATCGCCGACGACAGCGCCACGACCATCGCGTTGATCGACAGCCCGCGCCCGAGCATCGGCGACGGGTAGATCATCCGCACGAGCGCCGCGTTGACGCTCATGATGCCGGCCGCGCCGAAACCCTGGATCACGCGCATCACGGCCAGCATCGGCAGCGAGCCGGCGAGCGCGCAGCCGAGCGACGCCGCGGTGAACAGCGCGAGCCCCGCGACGTAGATGCGGCGATAACCGATGCGCTCGCCGAGCGAGGCGAGCGGCAGCAGCGTGATCGTGACCGCGAGCTGGTATGCGTTGACGATCCAGATCGATGCGGCGTCGGACGCGTGCAGGTCGCGTGCGATCGTCGGCAGCGCGACGTTTGCGATGGCGCCGTCGAGCACGGCGAGCGTGATGCCCAGTGCGACGCAGACGATCGCCCAGTAGCGTTGCGGAAGCGGCAGGCCGGTATCGGCGTTCATGGCGGGAGCAGATGCGTGGTTGTCCGCGCGCCCGGCTGCCGGTTGCGTGCGCAACCATGCGGGAGGGTGGAGGCGGCGATGAGCGGCCCGGCCGGCGCAACTGCGCCGAGGCGTGGCCGGCCGAGTGTATCACCGGGCCGCATGGCGCGACGCCGGCACTCAGCCTTCGAAGTCGAGGCCGCCGAGCCGCACGAGCGGGTCGGCTTGCGTGCGCGACAGGAGATCGATGTCGCGCGCACCTTCCCATGCGCCCAGTTTTTTCGGGAGGGCAGCCAGGTAGTGCTCGAAGCGCCGCGGGCCGTCCGGTTCCATCAGCCGCTCGATTTCGTCGGTGTCCCAGGTCAGTTCGAGATTCAGCGGATGCTCGAAGCCGCTGACATGCTCGTGCGGCGCGCTGCGGATCTGCACGCGCGTCGGGTGCCCGTGGCCGCCATACGGGACGACGTCGGTCAGCACGTGATCGGCGAAGAAGGCGGCGATCGCCTGTGCGATGCGCGGGGCGAATTCTGTATCGAAACGGCGGGCGGTTTCGGGCTGCATGAAGGCGTCTCCTGTATGCCGAAAATCCTAGCATGGCGGCGCCGCATTTCGGTGTGCGTGACAGCGGTAATCGCGCGTTACCACTTGCTGCATCTATTACGGCCGCCTGCCGCCACAATGCATCGCATCCAGTACCACTTCGCGTGGGAGCCCATCATGAAAAAAATTGCCGCAGTGTGTGTCCTCGCCGGTTCGCTTGCCGTGGCGGGTCCGGCGTCCGCGCATGGCCGCGACGGCGGCGCCGTCATCGGCGCATTGATCGGCGGCGCGGTGCTGGGCGCGATCGTGACGTCCGCGATGAATCCGCCCGTCGCGTATCAGGCGCCCGTGTACCAGGCACCGGCCTATCAGCCGCCGACGTACTACCAGGCCCCCGCGTACCAGCAGCCTGCTTATCCGACCTACCAGCAGGCACAGTACCAGGACGACGGCCCGAACTATTGCTACGACCGCTACCAGCGTGCGTACGTGTGCGGCGCGCCGGTGCGGGGCGGCTACGCGCAGCCGGCCGGGTGGTAAGCGGGCGGATGCGTGACGCGTGAACGGCCGGTGCCGGGCGGCCTGCGCCGCCGCCGTTCGCTTCGCCGCACCGGACGACAAAAGGCCCTCGCTTCGTGCGAGGGCCTTTGTTTTTTGCGCGGGAGTCCGTTCGTCTGAGTAACACAAGACCGGCACGACCACCCATCGGCGGGCCGTGCGCGGATACAAACGGTTGCAATTGTGCGTCAGTGGCGATGGCCGCCGCCTCCGCCGCCATCGTTCCAGTCGCCGCGGCGTCCGCCGCCGTGCCCCCAGCCGTTACCGCGGTTGCCGCGATCGCCGTCCCAGCGATGGTAGTCGCGCCGGCCGCGATCCCAGTCGCGTCCGCCGCCACCGCCCCAGATGTTGACTGTGCCGTACACGGGGGACGGCGCGTATGCGTAGCCCGGATCGGAATAGTAGGGCTGGCCGTAGCCGTATCCGGCGTCCGGGGCGACGACGCAGCCGGCCAGCAAGGTCGCAACGCCGGCGGCAGCAATGAGCTTCAGCATGATGTTCTCCGTTGGTTCCCCTATAAGTACCGCGCAAGGGGATTGCCAGCTGTTTGCAATTGTGTCGTCAAATTACTGCGCCGTAAGGTGATGCGACGAAAGTGTTAGCATCCGGAGCTCATTTGTTTTTCAGGAGTACCTCGATGAAATTCGCGATCCGGGCCGCGCTGGCCGCCTTGTGCGTGACGACAGCCGCCGCCTGCGTGGCCGCGCCTGCATCGGCGCCCGCCGTGCCGGCCGAGTCGATCAAGATGTTTCCGCAGGCAGCGGCCGGCCAGCAGCGCGTCGTGATCGCGCTGCCCGCGCTCGAGAACGAAGGCGATGCGCGCGTCGAGCTGATGATCGGCAAGACGTTGCAGACCGACTGCAACCAGCAGTGGTTCGGCGGCGAGCTGACCGCCGAGGACGTGAAGGGCTGGGGTTATACGTACTACCAGCTCACCGACGTGAAGGGCCCGGCGTCGACGCTGATGGCGTGCCCGGGCCAGGCGCCGCAGCAGCGGTTCGTGCAGGTGCGCGGCGATGGCCAGCTGCTGCGCTACAACAGCCGCCTGCCGCTCGTCGTCTATGTGCCGGACGGTTTCGAGGTGCGTTATCGCGTGTGGCATGCGTCGAAGGACGTGCAGCACGCTGAAAGGCAGTAACGCGCGGGGCGGCCGTGTGCGGCGGCGTCCTGCCGCTACGCGCCGCCCATACCGACGAGCGCTGGCCACGCGGCCAGCGCAGCCATCGCGACGGCCTCGAGATCGCGACGGCTCGCACCATCGCGCGCCTGGATCGACATCCCCTGCTGGACGGTTACGTAGTACCGCGCGATCGCGTCGAGGTTCGCGTGCGCCGAGATCTCGCCGGTCGCGACACCTTGCCTGAGGCGCTCGCGCAGGCTCTCGACCGTACCCTCGCGCATCGCGATCAGCGTTTGCCGAACCGTATCCGAGCGCTCGGCCGGATGCAGCGCCGACAGCACGACCAGGCAGCCAGCCGGCTTCGATCGCCGCGTGAACACGCGTGCGGTATCCATCAGGTAGTTCCGCACGGCGTCGTGTGCGCTGCCGGCCTCCTCGACGCCCCCCCAGATTTCTTTTCCCTCCGTTGCGCGGTAGTGCTCGAGCGCCTGCCGGAACAATGCTTCCTTGCTGCCGAACGCCGCATACAGGCTCGGCGATGCGATGCCCATCGCGGCCGTCAGGTCGGTCATCGACGCGCCCTCGTAGCCGAGGCGCCAGAACACCTCCATCGCGCGTTCCAGCGCCGCTTCCTTGTCGAAGCTCCTCGGTCGGCCCCGTTCAGCCATTGCGTCCGTTCCTTCGTCGATATCTGTATCGATCGATAAAATAAATCAATTGACTGTGTCGCGCAACTTGCCACATTCTGTGCTGGTCGTTACATAAATGAGGAAAGGAACCGACATGAATCGACTTCAGGGCAAGCGTGCACTCATCACGGGCGGCAGCCGCGGCATCGGTGCGGCGATCGCGAAACGGCTGGCGGCCGACGGCGCGGACATCGCGATTACCTATGAGAAATCGGCCGATCGGGCGCAGGCCGTCGTTGCCGGCATCGAGGCGCTGGGCCGGCGCGCCGTCGCGATCCAGGCCGACAGCGCCGATCCGGTGGCCGTGCGCGACGCAGTGGATCGTGCCGCGGAGGCGTTCGGCGGTCTCGACATCCTCGTCAACAACGCGGGGATTTTCCGGGCCGGCGGGCTGGACGATCTCACGCTCGACGATATCGACGCGACGCTGAACGTGAACGTGCGCGCGGCGATCGTCGCGTCGCAGGCGGCGGCGCGGCATCTCGGCGAGGGCGGGCGCATCGTGTCGACCGGCAGTTGCCTCGCCACGCGCGTGCCCGATGCGGGGATGAGCCTCTATGCGGCGAGCAAGGCCGCGCTGATCGGCTGGACTCAGGGGCTCGCGCGCGATCTGGGTCCGCGCGGCATCACGGTCAATATCGTGCATCCGGGGTCGACGGATACCGACATGAATCCGGCCGACGGCGAACACGCCGGCGCGCAGCGTTCGCGGATGGCGATCCCGCAGTACGGCAAGGCCGACGACGTCGCGGCGCTCGTCGCATTCGTCGTCGGGCCGGAAGGGCGGTCGATCAACGGGACGGGGTTGACGATCGACGGCGGCGCGAACGCGTGATCGCGTGATGGCGGACGCCCGGTGTGAGTGGACCGGGCGGCGTGGCGTTCGTTATCGGCAGCCGAGCCGTTGATGCTCGGCTTCGAGATCGGCGCGCTTGTCGTAAGCGCGCAGTTCGTTGCGCGGCTTGCCGTCCGGGCCCATCCCGCGCACGACCTTCTGGCCGCGGTCGGGGGTGTGCGTCACGGCGTCGATGCCGGCGGATAGTTCACGGCACCGTGAGTCGGGGGAGGGGTTATCCGGGCGCGGTGCCGCTGCGTTCGCGATGTTGGCGATGCCGGGGCTGACATAGCGCTGCTTCGCGGGCGCGGTGACGGTGTCGGCGGCGTTCGCCGTGCCGGTAATCGCGGAAAGCGCGGCGAGTGCCGCGATCGTTCGAATCATTGCGGAAGTCCGGATGCTGAAGAAGGTTCGGAATTCTACGCAATGTCTGGTGCGGAGCCGTGGCGATCGGGCCGGATGCGATCGTGTGTCGCAGGCGGTGCCGGCGGCTGCGTGTTCCGCGATTTGTCTGCGATGCCTGCCAGGCGGTGCACACGCAGCAGTGCATGCGGAAAACAAAAAGCCCGCTTGCTTTCGCAAAGCGGGCTTCGGTATTGGTTGCGGGGGTAGGATTTGAACCTACGACCTTCGGGTTATGAGCCCGACGAGCTGCCAGACTGCTCCACCCCGCGGCGCGAAGTGTACTTGGGTGAGGGCGGGGAGTCAACCGATTCGTAACTTGTGCTGCGCGCCGCGACTGTTATGGAACAGTTGGGCCCTCGGTGACCTTCGGCCCTCCTTGAAGCTCGGCCTTGTATGCCATCGGACTCAAGCTGAGCTGCGCAGTCAGATCGCCTTCAAGGACGAATGCTTGTGCCGACTGCGAATTGCGATCAAATTGATACAGTCGATACAAGGCATAGGCTTCAGGGTTCTTGACGCTGAACGCGATCTCATTGGGAGAAATATAAAAGGCGGTATGAGCGTCGCCTTGGGTCGTCTTCACTTCAATATATCGATCGCGTCCGTCGGGGCGGAAAGATCTAACGTCATAGCCTGCACCGTCGCCTTCCACCACAGAGACGTGGGTTACTCGATTTGCTAGATCGTTGCGGCCAGCAGCAATAAGCGCTGCTTTCTCATGCTCGATCACAAGCAGTTCGCCTTCCAAGCCCAACGCGCGATTTCGAGCGTCTTGTGCAGAATAGTCGGGCGACTTTCTACGACGAAAGTCTTCGGACGCTACCCCTTCTCGGGAACGTTTCGGTAACGCTGGATTGACAAACGTGATGCCTGCTGGATGCGGAGATGCCGGCTCAGCGGGCATCGAATGATCGGCCGTTGGGACCAAGCCGATCCGATCTAGCACTTCCTTAGGTGCTGGCCATTCGTGCAATTGCCATTGGAAATGCACGGGCTTTTCTCGCAGAGCATCATGTGTAACGTAGCTGATCGTTCCCAGGTAGCAGTAGGGCGCGCGGCGTTTCGTGCGCAGAAACAAGTGAATATTGTTGACTCGCTCGTCGTGACGAATGAGCTCGCGGATCACATCGTCAGCAACTCGCTGATTGGGTTGGGATTGCCAGCTTAGAACACCGCTTTCCGTGATCGACTCATCAAAAACGTGATCTCCTTGCTCCTGCCCAAACGTAACGAAGAACACCCAGTCTCCACGTCGAGCAGGGACCCGAACCATGCCCTGAAGCCCCCAGGTTCCCGCTTGAGGTGTGAATTTCGTATCGGGGGAAAAAATGGCGTGTACGTCTTCGCGACTATAGTCGTTCCAAAGCGTCAGGTTCGGCATATATGGACAATCTGTGCATTAAAGGGTCATGGCACCAGTTATCTCATAATACATATCTGCCTTAGCTGTCACACGGCTTAATTTCATGCACGACTTGTTCGTGAGGGCCTCATGTGGCGACGTTGCCGATGGCGGCCCTGGCGAGGCGACTTCAGATTGGTGCGCGTGTCACCAGCGTCTGCTGTCTCAATTTTCTGATATCAACAAAGAGATCGACAGAGTCTCCAGCTGTCACTGAGCAACTTTGACTAACGCTGCGAGCTAGAAGGCCACTGGATGGGCCCAGGCAGGTAATACGTGCGAATCTTGGGAATGGCTTGAGGCCTGACTGGTCCCCGACAGAATTCATATCTCTAGGCTGGAAGCGATTTTCAGGCGCAGATATCCCATGGATACCAACAAAAATACCAACAGGCATCGAAGCGTAGACGCTATCGACCGAGGCAGATGCTGTCGGTAACCGTTGTGACGCCGCCGGAAGCAAATTTTTTTGGAGATTTGGAGACAAGTACTTGTTTCGGCTTGGCGGCCTTGTCTGGCAAGGCTGCGGCTATCTCCAAGTCTATCTCCAGAACACACAGTTTCTTGGAGATGATGTTGGAGATAGGTAGCACGGCGGGCTGCGCCATCCATTCAGTCTTTCTGCCAATTACACCTCCGTCTGGAGCGCTCCGCGCAAAGAATTGCCCCACGCCGCTGCTTACCCGGCGTATTGTTGATTTATGGTGATCGCTTGCTGCTATCTTGAATACGATGGGGCGCTATAGAATGGAATGGACGCGATGCAAGGCACAGACCGAGCGTCGAGAACCAAACGATACGGGGAACGCCATGACCGACCTTTGGGACACATCTGCGGCCCGTGAATGGCTGGACGCCGCGATTCTGCGCTACTCGAATGGGATATTCGGAAAGGTTTCGCCAGCGGTGATCTGGTCCGACGTGCGCGGCGACGACGGCGAGCTTGTGGTGCCTGTCGATCCGTTTATCCTTGTCAGTCGAATCAACAGCACTCCGCACGCCCTGCTTCATAACCACGATCCCGGTCGGCCAAAAGGCCGGATTATCGAAAGTGCAAAATTCGAGACAGAGGAAGGACGCAAGTTTGTCGTTGCCGTGTTGGGGTACTACGCGGGCGGCGATGTCTTGAATTTTCGCGGGCTGGGCCTTGATACCGACGAGGCCGCACCCCCTCCAGTGCGGCTACCGATATTGCCGGATAGCGCGTGGATCGACTTTGCCACGGACCCGAGGGAGGTAGATGAAGAGTGGTTGACGCGCGCAACAAGCGATGCGCCACTCCGCGTCACACGTTTGCAGCTTTCGCACAATGCTGCGGATTCCGTCCACGAACTGATTCGGGTCGGTGTTCCATACGTGGTGCTTGTCTGGAACCCTTTCATAACCGCCATTGCTTCTGAGGCTGGCAAGGGAACATACGCGGCGTTTCGGACGTGGCTTCAAAAGTTGCTAGATAGGCTTGCGGAACGTCGTAATCCGATACTCTCGATCCAGTCGCACCAAGACGATTGTGACGTATCGTTTCTGCTCCGGGGTAAGGACGTAAGCCAACATTACGCCGCGCATGCTGCGTTGTCTGACGCGGCCGCTCAAGCTGCGCACTTGATTGGGAAACTCAAAGCTCGCGGCACGGCAGCTCGACAACTCGTATATGAATTCGATAAGGAAGCCAGCAAGTGGTATCCCTCGTACGCGATTCTGAGCGACGATAGGATCATCACCGACAACTTTGAACTCATCGCTATCGAGAATCTCCCCACGAACTTGAGCCTTGGCCTGAGCAGGGGGGAGTCAGGTATTCCAGTAACCCCGGCTGCGCTCGATGATGGTGGCTAAAGTGTGGCTCTTTGCGGATTTCAGGTGTACTCGGGGCAGATTCTCGGCGGTCGGCCAACAGCAATTGCTCGGGGAAAACCCCGTAAAGCAGACGATGGTGCGGTATACGGGGCTATGGCATGGTAATTTTTGAATCCGAGGGGAAATTTTCTGCCGTGCAAGACATCTGGTGCGATTCAAACGAGTGTTGGCTCGCACTGAATGATCTGGCGCTCTGGTGTTGTTGAATAATAATTTTTAAGACGTTCGGGGGAAAAATGAAAAACGAGTTTATCTGGTATTTTCATCCAGACGAGGCGGAGATTAAGGGTATATGGGGCAAAGGTTTATTAACGTTGGATGCCAACGTCTTGCTCGATCTTTATCGTTACCACGAAAATACCCGTAACAGCATTCTTCGCAGCCTTCGGTCTTTCAAGGGGCGACTGTGGTTGTCAAACCAAACTGCCGAAGAATTTTTCCGAAATAGGGCTAAAGTTATTGTTGGTTCATCGAATGGATTCAGGCAGGCGTCCGATGAGCTTGAAAAGATTCGAAAAAGTCACGCTGCAAACATCGAGCAACTCAAGAATAATAGAATAATCTCCGCCGAGTTGATCGAAAAATTGGAATCCGCCCTGTCGACCGCGATTGATCAGGCTGGAAAAGATATTGAAGTCGCTCGTGAGGCATTTCCAAATTACCTTGACAAGGATCCCATTCTAGAAGATCTGATCGCTCTTTTTGAAGGTGCCGTCGGCAAACCATTCTCTGAGGATGAGCTCAAAGTGGCAAGGGCTGAGGGCGAGCGGAGAAAGAAGAATCAGATTGCGCCTGGCTACCTTGATGATGAAAAGGATGGTGACCGGCCATATGGCGACTATTTCATGTGGCGTCAGATACTCACGCACGCTAAAGCTTCCGCGACTCCGATGATTTTGGTCACTTCTGAAAGGAAGGAAGATTGGTGGGAGCGTCCGTCGGGTAGAACCGTCGGACCTAGGCAGGACTTGCTAAGAGACGCGCATGAAAATGCAGAGCAAAGAATCCTTATTTACCAAACTGACCGTTTTTTGCAGTTCGCTGCAGAGTTGACGGGCGGTAAGGCCGATGAGAGTGCAGTCGAGGAAATTCGAGCGGTAGATAGCCTGCGAACCGCCGCGAATGCAGTGAGAGTTACATCGCAAAGCTTGTCGCAAAATAGCCAGACGGTAAATAGCGGGAGGTTGGTGATCGAGCTTCTGAAGCCTCTCTTTAGATTCACTGCAAGTGGGCACTTTGATCCACAATTGATTTCTGTGCCGAATTTACGAGTCGGATTGATAGATTCGCCAAGCGAATTGCCCCGCTATCGGATTGGTGCTGGGACGGGGACGACGCATGATTTCAATGTCCATTTGAAGTCTGAGGTATATGGGGCGCCCTTGCCGGCTGGAACCTATATATTTGAGTACACTGCAAGTTGCGTTCAGAGTAATGAGCTTTCAGGAAGTGGGGGCACAATTTAGCCTAACTGACAGTCGAAAATGAGCTGCGACGTAGTCTTGTCTATACGAGATTTTCAGTCGCAGTACTTGAATTTTATATTCTCGGAGTGTTCAGTTTCCGCGGCGGGGGGGCAGCGACATCCACGGGAATCCGCGAAGAACCTAAAGTATTGGCACGCCCGGCATGCCTTGCGCGCGGCTTTCTTCGTGCAATGGGCGGCAGCTAGTCGGTATCGAATGACTAGATGTAAGTGGTTAGTGCGAAAAGTCACTTTGCATCGCGTACCCGCATGATTGTTTGACGGCTTGTACTGTATAGCTTTGCAAGGCTTGCCACGCTTACGCCCTCGCTCAACTGTTGGCGAACCTCGTCCTGCTGCGTCTTGGACAGCGCTGAAGGCCGACCCATGGATTTTCCTTCGGCTCTAGCACGTGCGATACCGGCTTGTGTTCGTTCGATCAACAAGTCACGTTCAAATTCGGCCACGGCGTTTAGGACCTGCATCGTCATTCGGCCGGCTGCACTTGTCAGGTCGACGCCTCCGAGTGCAAGGCAATGAATCCGAATGCCGCGATCCGCCAACATCTCAACAGTCGCACGGACGTCCATTGCGTTTCGGCCGAGGCGGTCGAGCTTCGTGACGATCAACACGTCGTCTTCTTCCATCTTCAGGAGCAATTCGGCAAACCCCGGTCGCTGGTCTGCGCTAACGCTACCGGAAACGCTTTCCGTAACGACTCGACGTTTGTCGATTGCAAAGCCAGCTGCTTCTATTTCACGAAGTTGATTTGCTGGTGTTTGGTCAGCCGTGCTGACGCGGGCGTATGCGAAGGTGCGGGACATTCAGTGCCTTAGGGTTGTCCGAAAGGGATGTACGAATATCACCATACGTCCGTAAATATCAAGGCCTTATTTTCGGACATGGCTGCGCATCTATGTCCGTAAGGGAACAGTTTCGGACATGTCGCTGCATGTAGCGAGGACGTTAGCGCGTACGCATTGCTATCCGGGGATATCGCCGGAGTACATGCAAGCGGTATGCTGCACCGTGCTTTGCCTGCTGGATGCGTGCAGCCAGTCGGGCTGCTAGTCGTCTCGGGTTGTCGTGCGCCGGCCAAAATTACGTGAGGAGAATCTCCTTGAGCTTGTTGTTAATGAAGATCGGTGGGGTATCGGTAGTCGTCTTTCTTGCCGTATGGGCGCTTCGGAACTGGATTGCGGCGCAAGCTAGTCGCGCAGTTAGCCATCTCTTTGACCAGCGTCTAGAGTCACATAAGGCAAGGCTGAAGACCGAAAGTGACTTGGCGGTCGAGCACGTCCGATCGACGTTGCGTTTCGAGGCAGATCACAAGCTCGAAGAGCTGCGTGCAGCCCTTGGTCGCGAGGGAAGCCGGCAATTGGCGGTCCACGGGGAACTGATTCGAAGAAGATTCGATGCAATTGAAGCGGTCCATAGCGCACTTCTCGCACTTTATGAGGCTGTTAGGCAATTGGTCGACCCGACCACCCGCAATGGCGGAGACACGGATGAGGACTGCTCAACGCGGGTCTGGGACACCTTTCAGTGCTTTGACCAGAGTCACCGTGAAAAGCGCATTTTCCTTAGCAAAGCAACGGCGGACCATATTGCGGCGCTTCGTCAGCAACTTGTGAGCAACGCAAACCTATATCAGTTGCAAGTGAAAAGCCCGAACAATCAGAACCCCTACGAGAGTTGGATCAAAGTACACGAAAGTGTGTCGCAGGACATCAAGCAGTCGATCGATGAATTAGAGGCCGAGCTGCGTGCCCTTATGGGTGACGCAGTCGCGCTTAAGGCGAAATGAGGCTTGGCTCGGATTTTTGATATCGCGAGGTGATGCGCGGGGATACCGCCTTCGCTGGTCCGCTGCTGCACTTCTCCGGGCTTCAGTCGGGCGGCTTTCACTTGCTCGGCACGACGTCGAAAGGCAAGTCGACGGGCGGTGTCATCGCCGCGTCCGTGTTCGGCTCACCGGACTACGTGCGGAGCTGGAAGGCGACCGACAACGCGCTCGAAGCCGTCGCCACGCAGCATAGCGACGCGCTGCTGATCCTCGACGAAATCGGGCAGGTCGAGCCGCGCTTGGTTGGCGATGTGATTTACATGCTCGCGAACGAGTCGGGCAAGGCCCGTGCATCGCGTGGCTCGGCCAAGCCCGTGCTCACGTGGCGGCTGCTGTTCCTGTCGAACGGCGAAAAGAGCGTGTCTGCGCTGATGGCTGAGGGCAACAAGCCGATGAAAGGCGGTATCGAGGTGCGCTTGCCCGCGATCCCGGCCGAGGTGGGCGAAATGGGCGTCGTGGAGAAGCTGCACGGCTTCCCGACGCCGGCCGCGCTGATCGAGCATCTAGAGCGCCACGCCGGCATGCACTACGGCACGGCCGGCCCCGCGTTCATCGAGTGGGCGTCGTCGCAGGCCGGCGAGCTGGCCGAGCATCTGCGCATGCGCGTCGACGAGCTGGTCGGGCAATGGGTGCCGGACGGTTCGCATTCGCAGGTCGCGCGCGTCGCCAAGCGGTTCTGCCTCGTCGCGGTGGCCGGCGAGCTGGCGACGGCGCACGGGCTGACCGGGTGGCCACAGGGCGAAGCGGTCGAGGCCGCCCGTCGCTGCTTCGAAGGCTGGCTCGAACTGCGCGGCGGCACGGGCAACTCGGACGAGGCCGAAGCCGTGCGGCAGGTACAGCATTTCCTCGCCGCACATGGCGACAACCGTTTCGTGTGGATGAACCGGGCGCAGGACGACCATCGGCCGAACGTGCCGCATCGAGCGGGCTTCAAGCAGCACGTGAAGCGCGACGAGCGGCGCACGCCCATCGCCTCCGATCGCGAGTATTACGCCGAGTTCGGCGGCAAGATGAGCGCCGACGATGCGGAAAGCGTCGAGACGGAATACCTGATCGAAGCGGCCGTGTTTCGGAAGGACGTGTGCGCCGGCTTCGATCACAAGATCGTCGCCAAGGCACTCATGAAGCGGGGCGTGCTGATGCCACGTAGCGACGGCTACCCGTACCGGCAGGAATACATCCCCGGTCACGGCAAGTTCATGGTCTACCGCGTGTTGCCGTCCATCTTCACACTCGAACTGTGAAAGACGCCGCCGCCGTCCGGTAGGGCGGTGGCGGGCATTCGTTTGCGCGGCATTTTTCGCCCGTGCGTCAAAGTTACTTTGAGCGATCCGCTCCAGATGGAACCGGGCCGGTGGTTGCCGAGAATCTTGCCGCAGACGTAACAATCCAGCCCGGTTTATCTCCAGTATCTCCAGCGTTCTCCAAATCGTTTGGAGACATGCGAGGCCTTACCCCACAAGGCTTTGCGGCCGATTCAGGCGTTTATCTCCAAATCTCCAACTCGTTTTGCACTGAGGGGACAGGTGTCGACCGTCTGCGTCGACCGCGAAGCTAGACGGGGTGCGGCTCTCCGGCATTTGACAGGCATCAGAGGCGTGTTTTCGAAGGGGGTGTTTGCGATGCGCCCCGATCGGGCATTGTTGCGCCGACCGCAAGTGTCGGGGTCGCTGGAAAGCGGGGGACCCTGCGTCTAGGGCAAAGTCGCGGGGGCTCACACCCGCGTCTTTTCTCTACTGACGGCGGAAATGGAGGGGGCACATAATCATACGGGGCCAAATCAATTGATCGCCCTGCGGCTAGGCACTTTCCAATTTACTGGTGGGAAACGTACGGAAGGGGGCATATTCATGCAAGTCGGGTAGCCGTGGGGCGCTGCTCGTCTGCGAGTCTGGCACAATCGGATTTCGACAATTTCATGAGTGAGAATGCTGTACCAAAAGTCTCATGCCGTAGAAATGGCGATTAAATATTGCTCGAGAAAAAATATCAGAGGGGAAAGTGAGAAGAAAGTGCAGAGAAATAAATCAGGTTGTTCTCGAAAGTCGGCGGAATGTTGCGGTCGATGGTCGGCATCAGATGCGAATAACACTATTTCGGCCTTCTGGGATTTATCCGAAAATAAGGATAAGTACTCGTCATAGCGCATTTTGGGCCGACGAGAATCTGGCATTTATGGTAGCCCGTTGTACTGAGTGGCCGAATCATTTGCCGCATAGTGAGGTTATGTGGCTCAATCCAGAAGAAATCCGCCTGCTCGGATCGCTGATGATGACCGAGGAGTTTGACGGTGGGCAGCGATGTACCTTTCGTCTACTTCCCAGATGTCACGCATATGTTAACGGCGATGTGAATCTGACGAGGGCCGGCACTCTCGTTCAGATCAGGAAGTTATTGTTACAAACACGAGGGCATGCGGAATGGCGAGGTCTGCAAGATGCATGGGCCGCGATCGGGCAGACAAAATTTCAGTGTTTCCCCCGCGATTGGCTACAAACAGAACTTCAAGCCGTCTTCTGGAATAGAATTTCACTCCATAACTTGGTGCTTCTTCGCGGAATTTACGCTCTTATCAAGGCAGACATGCTTGCATTGGAATACGAGTTTCGCGAGGAAGCCACGATCAACACGTTCATCGCGTTGGACGCATCCTTTGAACTTGTTTTACGTCATTTGAAACGATGTGGAGTACCGTCGCCAAGTTCTCGTGATGCGGGTGCGTGGCTTTACCGAACGTTCGACGAGCCCTTAGGTTTGAGCTACGGGGAAAATGTGCGTTACTTCGAGGAGTTCTACGATCAACGGATTCAGACAATGCACCCGCGAAGTCGCTTGGGCGACATGCCATTCGCGCCGCTCGCATGGGACGACTACAGCCATTTGCGAAGTGTGCTGCCCGGCATACTCGGTTTTCTCATAACCGGTCAGCATACCCCCGAGTTTTTAGAGCTTTTCCGAGCAGCCAAGGAGCGTGCAGGGCGGTCTTCAATCTAGCAGTCCGGCCGTTTCTACGCGCCAGCCCGTCCTGAGGTATCAATTGCTGTTTGGGCGTCAGAAGTGGCCTTGGCAGCGCTGCGAACCTAACGACAGTTGAGGGACGGTAAGCGGCAGCCGTTCGCGGCAATCTACGGGCAACCGCAAACTTGCCCGCTCCCATCATTGACCGAAGTGGGAGGTCGCGAGGAGACGTTGACCCGCTATCGGGCAGACGCGAAATAGACGATCTCTGCTCCTGCCTTAAGGCGGTCGAGATGATCGCCCCACGCCTGCATCATTCGTCTGCGCTCCGGCAAATACTCGGCGTGGACGTAGGCGGCCGTTACCTGATTTCGTTCGGCGTGCGCCATCTGGCGTTCTACAACGTCCCGGCCGAAGCCAAGTTCACGTAGAGCCGTAGCGGCCAGCCCACGAAAGCCGTGCCCGGTCATTCGCGACTTGTAGCCCATGCGATAGAGCGCATAGAGCATGGTGTTGTTCGAAATATGGCTCCTGCCTTGCACGCTGTAGAACACGAATCGATGCTGGCCGTTGAGCGCGCGGAGCTGGGCGAGTACGTCGAGTGCCTGCCGCGATAGCGGCACGATGTGCGGGTCGCGCATCTTCATGCGTTCAGGCGGAACGCGCCATTCTGCGGCGGCCTCGTCAAACTCCGACCACTCTGCACGAATCATTTCCGTTGTCCGCACGAAGGTCAGTGCCATCAGGCGGAGCGCGAGCCGCGTGACTAGGTCGCCTTGGTAAGCGTCGATGTCGCGCATGAGCTGCGGAATCTCCGTCGCCTTGACCCGGGCCATATGCTGCACGCCCGGCCCCTTCTTCAAGACCGTCTGCGCGTCGATATCGGCTGCCGGATTCCTAGAGCATCGCCCGGTCATGATTCCGTACTGGAAGACCGCACGTGAGCGTTGCAGGATTCGCTTCGCCGTCTCGCGCACGCCGCGCGCTTCGATCTCACGCACGATGCTGAGCATCTGCGGCGAATCGATCTCCGCGATCGGGCGAGGGCCGATCTTCGGAAACACGTCGACCTCAAGCGAATTCAGCACCTTCTCCGCGTAGCCGTCGCTCCAGCCCGGACGCTGAGAGTCGAACCACTCGCGAGCTACCGCTTCGAACGAGTTTGCCGCCGCGATCTCTGCGGCCCGTTTCGCGTCCTTCTTCGCCTCGCCCGGATCTACGCCGGCCGCGATCTGCTCGCGTGCCTCGTCGCGCTTCTTCCGTGCCGTCGCGAGCGTGACGGCCGGATAGACGCCGAGGGCGAGCGTCTTCTGCTTGCCAAGGAAGCGGTATGAGAAGCGCCAGTACTTCGCGCCGTTCGGTTGGACGAGCAAGAACATTCCGTTGCCGTCCGTGAGTTTGTACGGGGCCGCGCTGGCCTTCGCGTTCCGTACCTGCACGTCAGTGAGAGGCATTGTTGGTATCTGTGTTGTTGGTATCTGCTGATACCAACAAAAATACCAACACTTTCTCCGGCTGTCACTGAGCAACCTTGGGTAACGACGGGAGTTAGAAGGCCGCCAGACGGGCTTGAGCGGGGAGTTTCTTGTGAATCTTGGGGAAGGTTTGAGGCTTGGCTGGTCCCCCCGACAGGAATCGAACCTGTATCTAGCGCTTAGGAGGCGCTTGTTCTATCCATTGAACTACGGGGAGCGCCATGTCCGAGTGATCACGCGAAAAAACGCGAACCGGACGGCAGTGTGGACAGCGCGCAGAGTATAGCAAACGCGCGGCGCGTCGGCGGGGCGGAATGCACGCCGACGCGCGCGATCGCGCAATCAGCCGCGATCAGAACATCGTGGAATCAGAAATCGACGACAACAAAATCTTCCTTGCCCACGTCGCACAGCGGGCAGCGCCAGTCGGCGGGAATGTCGGCGAAACGGGTGCCGGGTGCGATGCCTTCGTCGGGCAGCCCTTCCGCTTCGTTGTAGACCCACCCGCAAATCAGGCAGACCCAGCTCTGGTATTCGGTTACTTCGCTCATGTGGCGCTCGGTGAAAATGGAAATCCGGTGATGCCGTTCGCGGCCTGGCCGGCGGACGAAAGGCGCAATGGTACCGGAATTTCGCCGAACGGCTCCGCAACGTCGTTTTAAACGTACGCATCGCGAACAACGCAACCGGAACACACGTGCCGTACGTGCGGTGTATGCTTCCCGGGCTGTCCAACCATCAGGAGAATGCGATGCTGAACAAAAAGTGGATCGCGAGTGCGGTATGCGTGGCGGCGATGGCCGTGTCGACGGTCGCGCGGGCCGAGGCGCGCGTGTTTTTCGAAGCGCCGCGTGACGGCGCGACGGTGTCGAATCCGGTGCTCGTGAAGTTCGGGCTCGAAGGGATGGTGCTTCGGCCCGCCGGCGACATGACGCCGGATACCGGCCATCATCACCTGCTGATCGACGGCCGGCCGATTCCGAAGGGCGACGTGATTCCGGCAGGCGAGCGTTCGCTGCACTTCGGCAAGGCGCAGACCGAAACCGAGCTCAGGCTGCCGCCTGGCCAGCACACGCTGACACTGCAGTTCGGCGACGGCGCGCACCGCTCGTACGGCCCCGAAATGAGCTCGACGATCTCCGTGAACGTCAAGTAAGCACGCCTGTCCGCGAGGGCGGCCGGGCCGTCCTCGTGACGAAGTGAGCCCGCGCCTGGGGGCGCGGGTGCCCGCCGCGCGCGCGGCACTCGACCTTCCGCAACCGGCCCGCGCGACCGGTCTTGCACCCTATCCGTCCGGCCATACCGGTGCCGGCGCCCGCGACCGGTACAATGGGCGCTTCCGATTTCTCTCTTCGCCGTCTCCCCATGTCGCTCTATTCCATTACCGGCGCGCAGCTCGCGTTCGGTCACGTCGCGTTGCTCGATCACGCGGATTTCTCGCTGGAAGCCGGCGAGCGCGTCGGCCTGATCGGCCGCAACGGCGCGGGCAAGTCGTCGCTGCTGAAGATCGTCGCCGGGCTCGCGAAGCCCGATGACGGGCTGGTCACGCGCCAGCAGGAGCTCGTGACCGTCTATGTGCCGCAGGAGCCAGAGTTCGAGCCGGGCGCGACGGTGTTCGATGCGGTCGCGTCGGGGCTCGCGCATACGCGCGAAGTGCTCGAAGAATACGATTCGATCGCGCACCGCCTCGCGGATACGCCCGAAGGCGCCGAACACGATGCGTTGCTCGCACGGATGAACGCGCTGCAGTCGTCGCTCGACGCGCACGACGCGTGGAACTGGCGCACGCGCGTGTCGATGACGCTCGCGCAGATCGGCCTGGCGGACGTCGACGCGCGCGTCGACGCGCTGTCGGGCGGGATGCAGAAGCGGGTCGCGCTGGCGCGCGCGCTGGTGCTGCAGCCCGACGTGCTGCTGCTCGACGAACCGACCAACCACCTCGACTTCGACGGCATCCGCTGGCTGGAAGAGCTGCTCGTTGCGCAGCGCGCGGGCCTGCTGTTCATCACGCACGATCGCGCGTTCCTCGACCGCGTCGCGACGCGCATCGTCGATCTCGACCGCGGCCGGCTGTTGTCGTACCCGGGCAATTTCTCGGCGTACCAGACGCGCAAGGCGCAGCAGCTCGAAGTCGAGCGCGTGGAAAACGAGAAGTTCGACAAGCTGCTCGCGCAGGAGGAAGTGTGGATCCGCAAGGGGGTCGAAGCGCGCCGCACGCGCAGCGTCGGCCGCATCGCGCGGCTCGTGCAGATGCGCAACGAGCGCGCGGAGCGCCGCAATTCGCAGGGCAACGTGAAGCTCGACGTCGCGCAGGGCGAGAAGTCCGGCAAGATCGTCGCGGAGCTGACCGACGTGACGAAGCGCTACGGCGGCCGCACGGTCGTCGATCGTTTCTCGACGACGGTGATGCGCGGTGACAAGATCGGCTTCATCGGTCCGAACGGCGCCGGCAAGACGACGCTGCTCAAGCTGATTCTCGGCGAACTGAAGCCCGACGAAGGCACGGTGCGCACCGGCACGAACCTGCAGGTCGCGTATTTCGACCAGATGCGTGCGCAGCTCGACCAGGAAAAGAGCCTCGCGGATACCATCAGCCCCGGCAGCGAATGGGTCGAGATCGGCGGCGTGCGCAAGCACGTGATGAGCTATCTCGGCGATTTCCTGTTCGCGCCGGAGCGCGCGCGTTCGCCGGTGAAGTCGCTGTCGGGCGGTGAGCGCAACCGGCTGCTGCTTGCGCGCCTGTTCGCGCGTCCGGCCAACGTGCTGGTGCTTGACGAACCGACCAACGACCTCGACATCCCGACGCTCGAACTGCTCGAGGAGCTGCTGGCCGACTACGACGGCACGGTGCTGCTCGTCAGCCACGATCGCGCGTTCCTCGACAACGTCGTGACGTCGGTGATCGCGTCCGAGGGCGACGGCAAGTGGCGTGAATATGTCGGCGGCTTCACCGACTGGCAGATCCAGAGCGCGCGCGCGGATCAGCTCGCGCAGCAGGAAGCCGCGAAGCGTGCGGTGAAGGAAGCGGCGCCCGTCAAGGACGAGCCGGCAAAAAGCGCCGCGGGCCGCAATGCGCAGCGCACGGTGAAGCTGTCGTTCAACGAGCAGCGCGAGCTCGATTCGCTGCCGGAGAAGATCGCCGCGCTCGAGGAGGAGCAGAGGACGATCAATGCCCGGCTCGAAGACGGTTCGATCTTCGCGAAGGATCCGCAGGAAGGCACGCGCCTGACCGAGCGGTTCGCGGCGATCGACGACGAATTGCTCGCGGCGCTCGAACGGTGGGAAACGCTCGAGGCGAAGCGCAAGCCGGCGTAATCCGCATGACGCGTCGCGCGGCCGGCGGCCGCCGCGCGCGATTGCGCGATTGGCGTGCCACGCGGAACCAGTAAAATACCGCGCGTCCCGGGCAGCGCAGCCAACGCCGCGCGCCCGCTTTCGGAGCAGTCCAAGCACACCGTTGTTTCGATTCGCTTTTTTACGGAACTCAACGTTTTGTCCACGACGTTATCCACACGAGGTGTGGACAACGTCCCGATGAATGACGAAATTCAGCGCCTATGTCAACGAAGAAACCCAGCGCGGCCTATAGCGAAGCATCGATCAAGGTGCTCAAGGGTCTCGAGCCGGTCAAGCAGCGCCCCGGCATGTACACCCGTACCGAGAATCCGCTGCACATCATCCAGGAAGTCATCGACAACGCGTCCGACGAGGCGCTCGGCGGCTACGGCAAGCAGATCACGGTCACGCTGCACGCCGACCAGTCGGTCTCGGTCGAGGACGACGGCCGCGGCATCCCGTTCGGCATGCACCCGGAAGAGGGGGTGCCGGTCGTCGAGATCGTATTCACGCGCCTGCACGCAGGCGGCAAGTTCGACAAGGCCGCAGGCGGCGCCTATACGTTCTCGGGCGGCCTGCACGGCGTCGGCGTGTCGGTGACGAACGCGCTCGCGACGCGCCTCGACGTCACCGTCTGGCGCGACGGCAAGATCGCGGAACTCGGCTTCGCCGAAGGCGATGTGGTGAAGCCGCTCACGACGCAGGGCGCGGGCCGCGGCGAAAAGAAATCCGGCACGCGCGTGCAGGTGTGGCCGAATCCGAAGTACTTCGATTCGCCGAACCTGCCGCTCGGCGAGCTGCAGCGCCTGCTGCGCTCGAAGGCCGTGCTGCTGCCGGGCGTCGAGGTCGTGCTCGTCAACGAAAAGAGCGGCGAGCGCCAGACGTGGAAATATGAAGACGGCCTGCGCGGCTACCTGCTCGACGAAATGAACGGCAGCGAGTTGCTGATCCCGTTGTTCGAAGGCGAGCGTTTCGCCGATTCGCGTTCGGGCGACGATACCTTCGCCGAAGGCGAGGGCGCGTCGTGGGTCGTCGCCTGGAGCGAGGAAGGTTCGCTCGTGCGCGAGTCGTACGTGAACCTGATCCCGACGCCGGCCGGCGGCACGCATGAATCCGGCCTGCGCGACGGTCTCTACCAGGCGGTGAAAAGCTTCGTCGAACTGCACAACCTGCAGCCGAAGGGCGTGAAGCTGCTCGCGGAAGACGTCTTCGCGCGCGTGTCGTTCGTGCTGTCGGCGAAGGTGCTCGATCCGCAGTTCCAGGGGCAGATCAAGGAACGCCTGAACAGCCGCGACGCGGTGAAGCTCGTGTCGTCGTTCTCGCGTCCGGCGCTGGAGCTGTGGCTGAACCAGCACGTCGAGCACGGCAAGAAGCTCGCCGAACTCGTGATCAAGCAGGCCCAGGCGCGCACGCGCGCGGGCCAGAAGGTCGAGAAGCGCAAGAGCTCGGGCGTCGCGGTGCTGCCCGGCAAGCTGACCGACTGCGAGACCGAGGACATTACGCGCAACGAGCTGTTCCTCGTCGAGGGCGACTCGGCGGGCGGTTCCGCGAAGATGGGCCGCGACAAGGAATACCAGGCGATCCTGCCGCTGCGCGGCAAGGTGCTGAATACCTGGGAAACCGAGCGCGACCGCCTGTTCGCGAACAACGAGGTGCACGACATCTCGGTGGCGATCGGCGTCGATCCGCACAGCCCTGATGAAAGCGTCGACCTGTCGAACCTGCGCTACGGCAAGATCTGCATCCTGTCGGACGCGGACGTCGACGGCTCGCACATCCAGGTGCTGCTGCTCACGCTGTTCTTCAAGCATTTCCCGCAACTGATCGAGCGCGGCCACGTGTGCGTCGCGCGGCCGCCGCTGTTCCGCGTCGATGCGCCGGCGCGCGGCAAGAAGGCGGCGCAGAAGCTCTATGCGCTCGACGAGGGTGAACTGGAAGCGATTCTCGACAAGCTCCGCAAGGACGGCGTGCGCGAGACGCAATGGAGCATCAGCCGCTTCAAGGGGCTCGGCGAAATGAGTGCCGAGCAGCTGTGGGATACCACGATGAACCCCGACACGCGCCGCCTGATGCCGGTGAAGCTCGGCGAACTCGACTACGAGGCGACCGTCGCGCGCATGACGATGCTGATGGGCAAGGGCGAGGCAGCCGCGCGGCGCGGCTGGCTCGAGGAAAAGGGCAACGACGTCGAAGCGGACATTTAAGCCGGGAATCCGCGCGGCCGGGCATGACGCCCGGCCCGGCCTCACGCCACTTACGAATACGGAATTCAGATGGACGACAACACCTCCGATCTCTTTGCCGACTCCGGCGCGCCGGAGAGCGATGCGCTGACGCTCGGCAACTACGCGGAGCAGGCGTATCTCAGCTACGCGGTCAGCGTCGTGAAGAGCCGCGCGCTGCCCGACGTGTGCGACGGCCAGAAGCCGGTGCAGCGCCGGATCCTGTTCGCGATGAACGAAATGGGCCTCGGCCCGGACGCGAAGCCGGTGAAGTCGGCGCGCGTCGTGGGCGACGTGCTCGGTAAATACCACCCGCACGGCGACCAGTCGGCGTACGACGCGCTCGTGCGTCTCGCGCAGGATTTCTCGCTGCGCTATCCGCTGATCGACGGGCAGGGCAACTTCGGCTCGCGCGACGGCGACGGCGCGGCGGCGATGCGATACACCGAAGCGCGGCTCACGCCGATCTCGAAGCTGCTGCTCGACGAGATCGACCAGGGCACGGTCGACTTCATGCCGAACTACGACGGCTCGTTCGAGGAGCCGAAGACGCTGCCGAGCCGCATGCCGTTCGTGCTGCTGAACGGCGCGTCGGGTATCGCGGTCGGCCTCGCCACCGAAATCCCGTCGCACAACCTGCGCGAGGTCGCGGCGGCGGCGGTCGCGTTGATCCGCAATCCGAAGCTCTCGCACGCGGAGCTGATGAACCTGATCCCCGGCCCGGATTTCCCGGGCGGCGGCCAGATCATCTCGAGCGACACGGAAATCGCGGCGGCCTATGAAACCGGCCGTGGCAGCCTGAAGGTGCGCGCGCGCTGGAAGATCGAGGATCTCGCGCGCGGCCAGTGGCAACTGGTCGTCACCGAGCTGCCGCCGAACACGTCGGGCCAGAAGGTGCTCGAGGAAATCGAGGAGCTGACGAACCCGAAGCTCAAGCTCGGCAAGAAGACGCTCACGCCCGAGCAGCTCAACACGAAGAAAGCGATGCTCGACCTGCTCGACGCGGTGCGCGACGAGTCGGGCAAGGAAGCGGCGGTGCGGCTCGTGTTCGAGCCGAAGTCGCGCACGATCGACCAGACGGAATTCGTGAACACGCTGCTCGCGTACACGAGCCTCGAGTCGAATGCGACGCTGAACCTGGTGATGATCGGCGCCGATGGCCGGCCGGGCCAGAAGGGGCTGCTGACGATCCTCGACGAATGGGTGAAGTTCCGCCAGCTGACGATGACGCGCCGTTGCCGCCATCGTCTCGCGAAGGTCGACGACCGCATCCACATCCTCGAAGGGCGGATGATCGTCTTCCTGAACATCGACGAGGTGATCCGCATCATCCGCGAGTCGGACGAGCCGAAGGCCGCGCTGATGAGCGCGTTCGGCCTCAGCGAACGGCAGGCGGAAGACATTCTCGAAATCCGGCTGCGCCAGCTCGCGCGGCTCGAGAAGATCAAGATCGAGAAGGAACTCGAAGCGCTGCGCGACGAGAAGGCGAAGCTCGAGGAGCTGCTCGCGAACGAAAACGCGATGAAGCGGCTGATGATCAAGGAGATCGAGGCCGACGCGAAGCAGTACGGCGACGATCGCCGCACGCTGATCCAGCAGGAAAAGCGCGCGACGTTCGAGGCGAAGGTGGTCGACGAACCGGTGACGGTGGTCGTGTCGCAGAAGGGCTGGGTGCGTGCGCTGAAGGGCCACGGGCTCGACCCGGCAGGTTTCACGTTCAAGGCCGGCGACCATCTGTACGCGGCGTTCCAGTGCCGCACGCCGGACCGCCTGATCGCGTGGGGCAGCAGCGGCCGCGTGTACTCGGTCGACGTGTCGGTGCTGCCGGGCGGGCGCGGTGACGGCGTGCCGGTCACGTCGCTGATCGAGCTCGAGTCGGGCTCGCACCTGATGCACTACTACGCGGCGCCGGCTGACCAGCAACTGCTGCTCGCGTCGAGCAACGGTTTCGGCTTCCTCGCGAAGGTCGGCGACATGGTGAGCCGCGTGAAGGCCGGCAAGTCGTTCATGACCATCGATGCGGGCGCGGTGCCGCTCGCGCCGATGCCGGTGCTGCCGAACGCGACGCAGGTCGCGTGCCTGTCGAGCGGCGGCCGCCTGCTGGTGTTCGGGATGGACGAGATGAAGACGCTGTCGGGCGGCGGTCGCGGCGTGATCCTGATGGCGCTCGACGACAAGGAAACGCTCGTTCAGGCGCTCGCGATCGATCCGGCCGGCGTCGTGCTGATCGGTACCGGCCGCGGCGGCAAGGCGCAGGACGAGACGCTGTCGTATGCGGGGCTGGCGCCGCACGTCGGCAAGCGCGCACGCAAGGGCCGCGCACCGGAGACGAAGCTCAAGGTCGTCAACGAGCTGCGTCCGCTGCTCGGCTGACGCGACGCACGATCGATCGGCCGGTTCGGCCGTGATCGAAGGCCGCACCTCCGCATCGGCGGGCGTGCGGCCTGTTCTTTTTGAGCGGGGATTCGGGTAAGCAAGCGTGGCGCTGTCACGCGGAACTTGCAAAATAGTGTGAAATTGCGCCTGGGGTCTGAACCGGGCGGCGACAATCCGGTCGAACGTCGCTCGATGCCGCGTGCGACGCGGCCGTTCGCCGTACCCCACTCCTCACAGGATTGCCGTCATGTCCCATGCTGTCTCCGTCGCGCTGTTTCTTCATCTGCTGGCCGTCGCCGTGTGGGTGGGCGGGATGGTCTTCGCCAACTTCTGCCTGCGTCCGGCGCTGTCCGACCTGTCGCCGCAGCTTCGGTTGCCGCTGATCGAAGGCGTGTTCGGCCGCTTCTTCAACTGGGTGTCGGGTGCCGTGATCGTGATCCTGCTGTCCGGCGGCTTCCTGCTCGTGGAATTCGGCGGCGCGCACGCAACGTGGTCGCTGCATGCAATGGCCGGGCTCGGCGTCGTGATGATGCTGATCTTCGGGCATATCCGGTTCGCACTGTTCCCGCGCATCCGTCGTGCGGTGCAGGCGCAGAAGTGGCCGGATGGCGCGCGCGCGGTGAATACGGTGCGCCTGCTCGTCCTCGTGAACCTCGTGCTCGGCGTCGTGACGATCGGCGCGGCGGTGTTGTCGCGCGGCTTCTGACCTGCCGGTGCCGGCCGGCGCGCGGCCGCCGGCGCATCGGCCTGCGTCGCTACGCGGCCAGCATCGCATCGAGCAGCCACGAGCCGACCGGGCCGAGCGGCCGGTTGCGCGACCAGACCGCATCGACCCGCACGCGGCGCGGCCAGCCGCGCGCACGCAGTTCGCACAGGCGATCGCGCGCGAAGTGGTCGACCATCCAGCGCGGCAGTTCGGCCCAGCCGAACCCCTGCACGGCCATCTCCAGCAGCATCAGGTAGCTCGGTGCCAGCCAGTGGTGCGTGCCGACGACGATCCGGTCGCCGGTGCCGCGGCCTTCCGTTTTCACATAGGTATTGAGGCGCAGTTCGCGCACGTCGCGCAGCGCGGCGTGCGGCACGTCGGCGTCGCCGTATTCGGCGAGCGCGTGCATGCGGCCGACGAACAGCCCGATCTCCGATTCCTCCGCGATCGTCGCCGCGCCGATGTCGGCCGGGTAGGCCGCGCGCGCGGCCATCAGCCCGAGCTGCGCGCGTCCCTGCTGGATCAGGTCGAGCACGTCGTCGTGCTCGGCGATCTGGCATTCGAACTCGAGTGCGGGAAAGCGCCGCTCGAGCGCCGTCAACGTTTCCTCGTAGCGCTTCGACTGGTACGTATCGGACACGACGAGCGTCAGCCGCGCTTCCTCGCCGCGCGCGAGCCGCGCGGCCGTGCGGTCGATTGCCGCGCCGGCCTCGAGTGCGCGCTGCACCTGCGGCAGCAGTGTCCGCCCGGCGTCGGTCAGCGTCGGCGCGCGCGTCGAGCGGTCGAACAACTGCACGCCGAGATCGATCTCGAGGTTCGCGATCGCCTCCGACACGGTCGACTGGCGCTTGCCGAGCTTGCGCGCGGCGGCCGTGAACGAGCCGAGCAGCGCGGCTTCGGCGAATGCGAGCAGGGCTTCGGGGGCGTGGCGCATGCGGCGCTCCTGATGGCGTTATATCGGTAAAACCGATGATATCAAACTGGATTCATACGGTTGTGCCGATCAAAATGGCGGCCATCAACGAAGCAGACGAATCGGAGGGAATCATGAAACAGGTCAACAAAACGGTGACGGAACGGTTGCTGCATGCACTGACGTTCGAGCTGGTCGCGATCGCGCTGTGCGCGCCGCTCGGCGCGTGGCTGCTCGACATGCCGGTGTCGCACGTCGGTGTGCTGACGGTGATGGTGTCGCTGATCGCGATGGCGTGGAACATGGCGTTCAATACGCTGTTCGACCGCGTCGAGCGACGCGCGGGGCTGTCGCGCACGCTCGGCATGCGGATCGCGCATGCGGCCTTGTTCGAGCTCGGCCTCGTCGTGCTGGTGGTGCCGGTTGCCGCGTGGTGGCTGAACGTGAGCCTCGTCGAGGCGCTGCTGCTCGACCTCGGTATCGTGCTGTTCTTCCTGCCCTACACGTTCGGCTTCAACCTTGCGTACGACGCGCTGCGCGCCCGCTGGATGGCACGCCGGGTCGCGGTGCAGGCGGGTTGAGGACGGGCGAATGCCGGTCAAGGCCGACGGGGCGGCCGCTGCCGCCCGTCAGCGCGCGGCGGCCCACAGCCACACGCCGCACGCAACCGCGACCGTGCCGTACACGGCATAGACGGGCACCTTGAAGCGCGCGAAGCAAAGTATCGCGAAGGCGCCCGTCAGCCAGTAAACGGGGTCGGCCGGTTCGCGGTGCAGGATCCTCACGACCGCGACGACGAGAAAACCGGTGGTCGCCGCGCGCAGCAGGCGCATCCCGTGCTCGAAACGCGAATGGCGCTTGAGCCGGGACAGATGGTTCTGCGCAAACACGACGAGGCAGCCCGACGGAATGAACAGCGCGGCCGTTGCGAGCAGCGCGCCCACCCAGCCGTCGGTCAGGTAGCCGAGAAACGGCACGACGTTCAGCAGCGGCCCGGGCGCGACGGGCGACAGCGCGAACGCAAGCGTGAAGTCGTGATCGGAGATGCCCGTTGCCGGCGTGACGAACAGCGTCTTGAGCACGGGCAGCGCGGAAAAGCCGCCGCCGAACAGCGTCATGCCGGCGCCGGCGAGGCGCGGCCACAGCAGCGTCGCCTGGTAATCGCCGGGCAGCGGCACCGCGAACAGCGTGACGAGCACGCCGAGCAGCACGAGCAGGTTGCGGTCGCGGGCCGATAGCGTGAAATCGACCGCGTCGCGCTGGGGCGGCCCGGTCAGCCAGCCCGCCGCGAACGCGGCGAAAAGAATCCCGACGAAAGCGGCCGGATTATGCGCGAAAGCAAGCAGAATCGTCGACAGCGCGGCGATCAGCTGTTCGCGCCGTGTGCGCGCGAGCGAGCGCAGCTGCTTGACCCAGGTGACGCCGATCAGCGCGGCGAGCACCATCCCGAAGTGATTGATCAGCATCGGCGCCGCCAGCGAGCGCACGAACGGCGTGCGATAGAAGATCGCGAACAGCGTCATCAGGATGGAGAAGGGCAGCACGCTCGCGATGCCGGCAACCCATGCGCCGACGCGGCCGTGCAGTATCTGGCCGACCTGTATCGCCACGTTGCAGCCTACGGGGCCCGGCACGAGCCAGGCCAGCGCGACGAGATCGCCGAATACGTGAGGCTCGATGCGCCGCAGCCGCTCCACGTAGTGGCGTTCGAGCTGCGCCATCATGGAAAGCCCGCCCCACGAGACCGCCGAAATGCTGGCAACGACCTTGAACAGGTCCCACAGGGAAGCCTGTGCCTGTTCGACATCAGCGGTCGCTTCGATTTCGACGGTTGTCATCTTGGTGGTATGGGCTCGGGGCCCGATCTCTCGCGTATGGCCATGCCGGCGGCCCGCCGACACGTTGCCCCTCCCGATTGTCCGCCGCGTATCGTGACACGGCCATGAGCGAAAACGCTAGTTCATGAACTAAACAATTGGATCGGAAAACGAAACGATGACGGTGCACGCAACGCCCGCCACGGCTACGGTGCGCTTACGCGCCCGTGCTGCCCGTCGCGCGGTGTGCGATCACGTTCGGTGAATCGCTGCGCACGCCGAAGCGTGCGATCAGCGCGGGAATCGCGTCGGCCGGCACCGGCCGCGAGAACAGGAAGCCCTGCGCCTCGATTTCGCCGAGTGCGGACAGCCACGTGATCTGCTCCTCGGTTTCCGTGCCCTCGACGACGACGGTCAGCCCGAGCGAGCGCGCGAGATGCACGATCGACGACACCATCACGCACACGCTGCGATCGTTCGGGATCGCCTGCACGAACGAGCGGTCGACCTTCAGCGTGTCGACGGAGAAGCGGTGCAGGTACGACAGCGACGAATAGCCGGTGCCGAAATCGTCGAGTGCGATCCGGATGCCGAGTTTCTTCAGTGCGACGATCTTCTCGGACACGAGCTCCGGATATTCCATCATCGCGGTTTCGGTGATCTCGATTTCGAGCCGGTTCGCGTCGATGCCGGTTTCCTGCAGCGTGCTCGAGATCGTCTCGATCAGGTCGCCGCGCCAGAACTGCACCGGCGAGATGTTGACCGCGAGCGTCAGCGTATCGTGGCCCTCGTCGCGCCAGCGCGCGATCTGCTCGCACGCGGTGCGGATCACGAAGTCGCCGATCGGCACGATCAGGCCGGTCGATTCGGCAATCGAAATGAATTCGTTCGCGGAGATGATCCCGTGCTCGGGGTGATCCCAGCGCGCGAGCGCCTCGAAGCCGGTGATGTGGCGGTGCGTGAGGTCGATCTTCGGCTGGTACGCGAGGAACAGCTGCCCCTCGGCGAGCGCGACGCGGAGTTGCTGTTCCCAGCGCATCAGGTGGTCGGCGCGGTGCGACAGGTGCGGCGCGTAGAACTGGTAGCAGTTCTTGCCGGCGTCCTTCGCGCTGTACATCGCGAGATCGGCCTTCTTCAGCAGGTCGATCTCGCTTTCGTTCGCGACCGTGTGCAGCGCGATGCCGATGCTCGCGTGCAGCACGAACGAGCTGCCGCGCACGTCGAACGGTTCGCTGAACATCCGGATGATCGCTTCCGCGAGCCGCACCGCGCGCCGCTCGACGTCGTCGCCCTTCATCACGACGACGAACTCGTCGCCGCCGATCCGCGCGAGCGAGCCTTCGTCGCCGACCGCATCGGCCAGGCGCGACGCGGTCATCTGCAGCACGATGTCGCCGGCGTTGTGGCCGAGCGTGTCGTTGACGGTCTTGAAGTTGTCGAGGTCGATGAACAAGAGCCCGAGCCGCGACAGGCTCGTCGGCATCGACACGTCGTTGCGCAGCCCGCGCAGCGTCGCATAGCGGTTCGCGAGGCCGGTGAGTAGGTCGTATTCGGCGAGCTGCGTCATTTCCCGCTCGCGGCCGAGCAGCTTGCCGATCAGCCCCGTCGCGACGCCGAAGAACGCGAGCATCGCGAGCGTGATGAAGCTCGTCATCAGCAGGTAGACGTTGCGCGTGTGGTAGTAGTCCGCGTACTCCTCGGTCTGCGACAGCCCGACCATCACCGCGAGCGGGTAGCCGTCGAGGTGGCGGTACGACACGATGCGCGTCACGCCGTCGATCGGGTCGATGATCGTGCCCGTCACGCGCTCGGCGATCGGGTAGACGCCCGACGCCGAAAACGCGCCCGGCGCATTGCTGACCGAGCCCGTGCGCCGCGCGAGCACGCCGCCCGTATCGGACACGACCGCGATCACGCCTTCCTTGCCGATCGCCGCGTTGTTGTAGAAGTCGTTCGTGAAGTAGCTCGGGTCTTCCGACACGACGACGATGCCCGCGAAGCTGCCGTCCGGGTTGTTCAGGCGGCGTGTCATCTGCAGCGTCCAGTGGCTCGACACGCGGCCGAGCACGGGCTTGCTGATGAAGAGGCGGTCGTCGTTGTGCGCGAGGTGGACCTTGAAGTGCTCGCGGTCGGACAGGTTGATCGGCTGCGGATGCAGCTCGGCCGTGTTCGCGAACAGGATGCCCTTCGCGTTGACGAGCGATACCTGGATCAGCGTGTCGCTCGGCACGACGCCTTTCTCGACGGCGCTCGCGAGGTTGAAGCGCGCGGGGGACTTCTCGAATTCGAACTTGACGAAGCGGGTGATCTGGTCGACCTGGTGGATCGCCTTGACCGTATGCTGCTCGAGCGCGGAGGACAGTATCGCCGCGGAAGCCGCCGCCTCCTTGTATGCGCTGTCCTTTTCCACCGAGAGACGCGCGATGATCACGGCCCACAGCAGCGCAAGCGCCAGCATCCCGAGCAGCGGGATCGCAAATAGCGCCCGCCGGCGCGATTTGCGCGGCGCGCGAAGCGGCCGGGTCGGCGGCGTGTGGTTGGGCCGGGCGGAGCTCATCGAAGAGGGTGGCGTCCTGCGCGCGTGCGCCATCCGTCAGGATGGCTGGCTATGGTTCGGGTTGTCCCGACGTCTGTTCGTTCGCGGGACACGCAACCATGGACAGACCTCCGAAACAACGGATTAGGCCCGATATTACTGGCTGGAACGTTTTTGCGATAGTTGGGCGAAGCGTAGGGGGCGCCGGGCGGGCCGGCGCCATCGCACATCGCGAAATGTCACACGGGTGACAGGAAGGTGCCGTCGACGACCGTGACGACGTCGCCGCCGATCCAGGTGGTGCCGTCTTCGGCATAGCTGACGAAGATGCGGCCGTCGCGGCCTATCGCCGTACCCTGGCGGGCCGTATACGACGGGCCGGGGCGGCGCTCCTGCCGTGTCAGCAGCCCGGCCAGCGCGGCGTTTGCGCTGCCGGTGACGGGGTCCTCGCCGAAGCCGAAGTTGCCGCCCGTCATCAGGCAGCGGATTTCGAACGTCGCGGGGCCGCCTTCGGCGTGCGGGGCGTAGACGGCGAGGCCGTCCATGCCGTAACGGTGCGTGAGCGCCTCCAGCGCGGCCGGATCGGGCGACAGGCCGATGCATGCGTCGGCCGACTTCAGCCGCACGACCAGCCACGGCGCGCCGTTGTCGACCGCGCACGGCTCGGCTTCCAGGTCGATCGCGTCGCTGCGCAGCGCGGCCGCCAGCGCCGCGTAGTCCGAACGGTCGAGCGGCGTGACGCGGGCCGGCGGCGCGGCGAACGCCCAGCCGTCGGCCTGCTCGCGCAGCGCAACCAGGCCGACCCCGCATTGCTGGATCAGCCGGCCCGGCGTACGCGGCCGCGCGCCGCTTTCGAGGAACGCATGCGCGGTGCCGAGCGTCGGGTGGCCGGCGAACGGCAGTTCACCGGCCGTCGTGAAGATCCGGACGCGGTAGTCGGCTTCCGGATCGGTCGGCGTGCAGACGAACGTGGTTTCCGACAGGTTCGTCCAGCGGGCGATCTCGAGCATGGCGTCGTCGCCGAGCGAATCGGCGTCGAACACCACGGCGAGCGCGTTGCCCTTGAACGGCACCGACGTGAACACGTCGACCTGCTTGAAGCGGACGAGACGGCCGGGCACTGTGTTGCGCCCGTTACGCAACTTCGGCGATCAGCTCGATCTCGACGCACGCGCCGAGCGGGATCTGCGCGACGCCGAAAGCCGAGCGTGCGTGCTTGCCCGCGTCGCCGAACACTTCGGCGATCAGTTCCGACGCGCCGTTCGTCACGACGTGCTGTTCGGTGAAGTCGAGCGTCGAGTTGACGAGGCTCATCAGCTTGACGATGCGCGTGACCTTGTTCAGGTCGCCGGTGTGCGCGTGCAGCGTCGCGAGCAGGTCGATCGCGATCGAGCGCGCGGCCGCCTTGCCGTCTTCCGTCTGAAGATCCGCGCCGAGCTTGCCGGCCCAGACCTTGCCGTCCTTCTTCGCGATGTGGCCCGACAGGTAGACCGTATTGCCGCTTTGCGCGCTCATCACGTAGGCGGCGGCCGGTGCGCCGGCGGTCGGGAGCTCGATGCCGAGCGACTTCAGCTTGTCGTAGACGTTAGCCATGGATTCGATTCCTCGTAGAGAGTCGTGACAGGAAAAAGGGGATCAGAGGCGCTCGCGCAGCAGCTTGCCGAGGCGAGCGACGCCTTCCTCGATCTTCTCGGGCGGCACCGTCACGAACGACAGGCGCAGCGTGTTCTGCTGCGCGTTGTCCGCGAAGAACGGCGCGCCCGGCACGAAGGCGACGTGGTTGTCGACGGCCGCCGCGAGCAGCTTCATGCTGTCGATCTGCGCGGGCAGGTTCACCCAGATGAACATCCCGCCTTCCGGCCGGTTCCACGTGACGCCTTCCGGCATGTGGCGCTCGAGCGAGCCGAGCATCGCGTCGCACTGCGCGCTGTACAGCTCGCGGATCGTCGGGATGTGCTCGTCGAGGAAACCGTCCTTGATCACTTCGTGCGCGATGCGCTGCGTGAGCGTCGGCGTGTGCAGGTCGGTGGCCTGCTTGGCCTGCACGAGCTTGAAGTGGAGTTCCTCGGGCGCAATGATGTAGCCGATCCGCAGGCCCGGCGCGAGCACCTTCGAGAACGTGCCGAGGTGCACGATATGGTCGGGCGCCATCGACAGCATCGTCGGCAGCGGCTCGCCACGGTAGTTCAGCGCGCCGTACGGATCGTCTTCCAGCACCGGGAACGGGCTCGACTGCGCGAACGCGGCGAGCGCGCGGCGGCGCTCGACGGGCAGGCGGCGGCCGGTCGGGTTCTGGAAGTTCGGCTGCGCGTACAGCAGGCGCGCGCCTTGCGTGAGTTCCGGCGTCAGGCCTTCCGGCAGCAGGCCCTGTTCGTCGGTCGGCACCTGCACGTAGCGCGGCTCGTACAGCGAGAACGACTGCAGTGCGCCGAGGTAGGTCGGGGTTTCGACGAGGATCGGGCTGCCCGGATCGACGAGCGCCTTGCCGAGCAGGTCGAGCGCCTGCTGCGAGCCGGTCGTGATTAGCACCTGCGACACGCGCACGCTGTAGCGCTCGGCGATCCATTCGCGCAGCGGCAGGTAGCCTTCGGTCGCGCTGTACTGGAGCGCGGCGGCCGGCGCGTCGCGCAGCACGCGATCGGCGGCGGCGCGCATGCGTTCGGCCGGGAACGTCGCGGGGGCGGGCAGGCCGCCGGCGAACGAGATGACCTCGGGGCGTTCCGTGACCTTCAGGATTTCGCGGATCGCAGAGCTCGTCAGCTTGCGGGCGCGTTCGGAAAGCTGCCAGTGCGGCGGATGCAGGTCGCTCGGATTCATAGTCTCCTCGTTCGGATATCGTGGTCAGTCAAGAAAGGTCGTTCGGGCAAATCGCTTCGACGCTGCCGTGTGGGCATGCGCGAGCGCGATCGAGCCTTCGCGGCCGGGTGGGCAAAACCGATCAGGCAAAACGTCCATTATGGCGCACCTGTTCAGCCGGCGCGAGCCGGTTGCGCGGCGGTGGCGACCGCCGAGCGGCGCCCGAGCACCACGGTGGCGATCACCGCGGCCGCGAACAGCCACGTGGACGACGTGACCGTTTCGCCGAACAGCAGCGCGGAAAAGGCGATCGTGAAGAAAATCTGCAGCAGTTGCACTTGGCCCACGCGCGCGATGCCGCCCATCGCGAGCCCCGCGTACCACGCGAAAAAGCCGATGAACTGCGAAAAGAGGGTCACGTAGCCGAAGGCGAGCCACGTGCGCAGGGCGAGCGGGCCCGGATGCGCGGCATGCTGCATCCATGCGAGCCAGCCGACCGGCAGCACGAGGAACGGCGCGGACACGACGAGCGCCCAGCAGATCACCTGCCAGCCGCCGATCTGGCGCGCGAGGCGCGCGCCTTCCGCATAGCCGAGCGCGCCGATGCCGACCGCGACGAGCATCAGCGCGTCGCCGGCCTGCACGGTGCCGCCGCCGTCGCGCAGCGCGAACGCGATCACGAGTGCGCTGCCGGCCACCGCGCTGGCCCAGAACGCCTTCGACGGCCGCTCGTGCGACAGCCATGCCGCGTACAGCGCAACGAACAGCGGCTGGAGGCCGTTGACCACCGCGCCGTGCGACGCCGGTACCGATTTCATCGCCCATGCGGAGAACACCGGATACGCGATGATCACGCCCGCCGACGTGATCGCGAGGCTTTTCAGTTGCGCGCGGGTCGGCAGCGGCTCGCGGCGCCACCACAGCAGCAGGCCGGCCGGTACCGCGGCGGCGAGCGCGCGGCCGAGCCCGTTGAGCAGCGGATGGAGTTCGGAGACGACGATCCGCGTCATCGGCAGCGTCAGGCTGAAGATCATGACGCCGATGAGGCCGAGCAGCATGCCTCGGGTTTCGCGCGAATTCATGGGATGGGTGTCTCCGTGTTGCCGGTATTGGGTAGGGGCGGGGCGGCGGGGGGGCTCAGCGCAGCGTGCGCGGGCCCTGCGGCGTGTCGAACTCGGCGACGAGCGCGGGCGGGCCGTCGGCGGCTTCGAGGTCGAGCAGGTGGGCGGCGCCGAGCCAGTCGAGCTGCTCGCGGATCGCGTCCGCGCGCGGGTGGACGCCCTTGAGCGCCTTCAGCGCGACGCCGTCGCCCGGCAGCGATTCGGACGGGTGGCGCGTGCTGTCCCACTGGATCAGCGACGGCACGAGGCCGTCGCCCGCGCCTTGCCACGCGGGGAACGCGCCGTCGTCGGGCACGGTGAGGCCCCAGCTCAGGTCGCCGCGCCGCATCGCGACGACCGGCGCGATGCGTGCCGGGTACTGGCGCTGCCACAGCGCGAGCTGGCGCGGCCGGTCGACGCGCGCGACCCAGTGCGCGAGAAACGGGCCTTGCGCGAGCCGCGCGTGCATGGCCGGTTCGTCCAGCGCGAACAGCCGCGCGCGCGGCGGCTCGGCGCCGTCGTTCGGCGCCGGCGCGTCGGGGTCGATCGCGATCACCTCGAGGTACAGCCCGCCCCACGCGCCGAACAGCGCATTGTGGGTTCGCATCAGCGGGTGGCGGCCGCCGCCGGCCGGTTCGATGCCGAGCGCGTCGGCGACATGGCGTACGCCTTCGTCGAGCGTGCGCGCGGCGATCACGAGATGGTCGAGTGTCAGGGAGCGGGCTGGCATGAACGTCGGTCGGGAAGCGAAAGTGTCATGGTGGGCAGGCGAGGCGCCGGGCGGTGGCCGGCCCGGCCGGCGTACCGGCCGCGATGCGGGCCGGTGGACGCGGTGCCGGGTGCGGCGGTGCCGGAACGGCGGCCGCATGGTCGCCGATTCGGTCAACTGTAATCGTCGCTACCGGCACAGTAACGGTACAATCGGCGCGATACCCTTCGGTACAGTTGGAGCTGCCGCCCATGTCCACCGTTCCACTCGCCCAGATTCCCGTGCCGCACGATACGGCCACGCTCACACTCGTCGACCAGCTGGTCCAGTGGGCGCGGCGGCGTATCGACGAACGCGTGTTCCGGCCCGGCATGCGGATGCCGTCGATCCGCAAGCTCGCGCTCGACAAGAGCGTATCGCGCTTCACCGTCGTCGAGGCCTATGAGCGGCTCGTCGCGCAGGGTTATCTCGACTCGCGGCGCGGCTCGGGTTTCTACGTGCGCGAGCGCACGGCCGCCGGCCCGCAGCCGGCCGACAGCGTTGCGCGCGTGGCCGAGGCCGCGCCGGTGCACAACACGATCGACGTCGTCTGGCTGCTGCGCAACATGCTGCACACCGTCAGCCCGGAAAAGGGGCCGGGTCTCGGTTATCTGCCGGGCCGCTGGCTCGACGGCGAACTGATTACCGGTGCGCTGCGCGCGCTCGGGCGCCAGTCCGGCGCGCAGATGCTCGGCTTCGGCACCGCGCAGGGCTTCCTGCCGCTGCGCCAACAACTGCAGACGCGCCTCGCCGAAGTCGAGATCGGCGCGAAACCCGAGCAGATCGTGCTCGTCTCGGGGATCACGCAGGCGATCGACCTGATTTCGCGGATCTACATGCGGCCCGGCGACGCGGTGATCGTCGGCGATCCGGCCTGGTTCCAGATGTTCGGGCGTTTCGCGGCGCAGGGCGCGCAACTCGTCGGGATGCCTTACACGCCGGACGGCCCCGATCTCGACGCGCTCGAGACGCTGGTGCAGATGTGGCGGCCGAAGATGCTCGTGATCAACTCGGTGCTGCAGAACCCGACCGGCACGTCGCTGTCGGCCGCGCAGGCGTTCCGGATCCTGAAGCTCGCGGAGGCGTACGACTTCCTCGTCGTCGAGGACGACGTGTACGGCGACCTGTGCCCGCCGAGCTATCCGGCCACGCGCCTCGCGAGCCTCGACCAGCTGAAGCGCGTGATCTACCTCGGCAGCTATTCGAAGACGCTCGCGGCGAACCTGCGGGTCGGCTATGTCGCGTGCGCGCCGGAGATCGCGAAGGCGGTCACCGACCAGAAGATGCTGGTCGGGATGACGACGCCCGAGCTCAACGAGCGCGTGCTCTACAAGATCCTGACCGAAGGGCATTACCGGCGCCACGTCGAGCGGCTGCGCGCGCGGCTCGACGGCGTGCGCGACAAGACCGCGCGGATGCTCGAGCGCACCGGGCTCGGCCTCTTCACGATGCCGGCGGCCGGGATGTTCCTGTGGGCCGACACGGGTGTCGACTCCGACGCGCTCGCGGCGGTCGCGCACGAGGCCGGCTTTCTGCTGACGCCGGGCAGCCTGTTCTCGCCGCAGCAATCGCCGTCGACGTGGATGCGCTTCAACGTCGCGAACTGCGGCGATCCGGCGCTGCCGGGGCTGCTGTCGCGCTATATCGATTCGGCCGTACGCCGCGCGTCGTAACCGGGCGCCGCACGCCGGCCCTTGAAATCGGGCGTGCGATCCCCAGATACGCGCGCAAACCGCTTGCGCCAGGCGGTGGCCCTCCAGGGTCGTCCGGCATCGCGCGCCGGGCTGCGCTACACCATTCAAGTTCAAGTAAGAGGAAACAGCATCCATGGCACATGAAACGATGAGCTTCCAGGCAGAGGTCAAGCAACTTCTCCACCTGATGATCCATTCGCTCTACAGCAACAAGGAAATCTTCCTGCGCGAACTGGTGTCGAACGCGTCCGACGCGGCCGACAAGCTGCGTTTCGAGGCGCTCGCGGACAACGCGCTGTACGAGAACGATCCGAACCTGCGCATCCGCATCGGCTTCGACAAGGCCGCACGCACGATCACGATCGAGGACAACGGCATCGGCATGAGCCGCGACGAGGCGATCGCAAACCTCGGCACGATCGCGCGTTCGGGCACCAAGGAATTCTTCACGAAGCTGTCCGGCGACCAGCAGAAGGACGCGGCGCTGATCGGCCAGTTCGGCGTCGGTTTCTACTCGGGCTTCATCGTCGCGGACAAGATCACCGTCGAGACGCGCCGCGCGGGCGTGCCGGCGAACGAAGCCGTGCGCTGGGAAAGCGCGGGCGAGGGCGACTTCACGATCGATGCGATCGAGCGCGCGCAGCGCGGCACGACGATCACGCTGCACCTGCGCGAAGGCGAGGACGAGCTGCTGTCGTCGCACCGCCTGAAGTCGATCATCCAGAAGTATTCCGATCACATCGCGCTGCCGATCCTGATGCAGAAGGAAGAGTGGGATCAGGAAAAGGGCGAGATGGTCCTGAAGGACGAGGACGAGACCGTCAACCAGGCGAGCGCGCTGTGGACGCGTTCGAAGGGCGACGTCACCGACGAGCAGTACACGCAGTTCTACCAGCACATCGCGCACGACCACCAGGATCCGCTCACGTGGACCCACAACCGCGTCGAGGGCCGCAGCGAATACACGCAGCTGCTGTTCGTGCCGGCGCACGCGCCGTTCGACCTGTGGAACCGCGACTACCGCGGCGGCCTGAAGCTGTACGTGAAGCGC
Organism: Burkholderia sp. COPS; assembly: GCF_019425585.1. Lineage (NCBI taxonomy): Bacteria > Pseudomonadati > Pseudomonadota > Betaproteobacteria > Burkholderiales > Burkholderiaceae > Burkholderia > Burkholderia sp. COPS. The sequence continues at coordinate 190,519 of NZ_WIXR01000018.1, forward strand.
GTGTTCATCATGGACGACGCCGAGCAGCTGCTGCCGCAATACCTGCGCTTCGTGAAGGGCGTCGTCGATTCGGCCGACCTGCCGCTGAACGTGTCGCGTGAAATCCTGCAGGAAAGCCGCGACGTGAAGGCGATCCGCGAAGGCGTGACCAAGCGCGCGCTGTCGATGCTCGAGGAACTCGCGAACGCGGAAGAGGATGCCGGCAAGGAGAAGTACAAGACGTTCTGGGGCGCGTTCGGCCAGGTGCTGAAGGAAGGCCTCGGCGAGGATCACGCGAACCGCGAGCGCATCGCGAAGCTGCTGCGCTTCGCGTCGACGCACGGCGACACCGACGCGCAGGACGTGTCGCTCGCCGACTACGTGTCGCGCATGAAGCCCGAGCAGAGCAAGATCTACTACGTGACGGCCGATACGTGGCAGGCCGCGAAGAACAGCCCGCACCTCGAAGTGTTCCGCAAGAAGGGTGTCGAGGTGCTGCTGCTGACCGACCGCGTCGACGAATGGATGCTGTCGTTCCTGCATGAATTCGACGGCAAGCCGCTCGCGAGCGTGGCGCGCGGCGACCTCGATCTCGGCGAGCTGAACGACGAAGAGAAGAAGGCGCAGGAAGAAGCGGGCGAGGCGATCAAGCCCGTCGTCGAGAAGATGAAGGAAGCGCTCGGCGACAAGGTGAAGGAAGTGCGCGTCACGTTCCGCCTGACCGATTCGCCGTCGTGCCTCGTCGCCGACGACAACGACATGAGCGGCTACCTGCAGCGGATGCTGAAGGCGGCCGGCCAGAATGCGCCGGCGATGCAGCCGATCCTCGAGATCAACCCGGAGCACGCGCTCGTCAAGCAACTGAAGGCCGACAGCGCCGATTTCGGCGACTGGGCCCATCTGTTGTTCGATCAGGCGCTGCTGGCCGAAGGCGGCATGCTGGACGATCCGGCGAGCTTCGTGAAGCGGACCAACGCGCTGCTGCTGTCGCGCGCCGCGTGAACGCGCGCTTGCGATTCGACGGCGGCCAGGCCGGCTGGCGCGAGACGCCGCGGCCTGGCTGCACGCTCGACCAGCGCGACTGGCTGACGCGCGGCGGCTCGCTGACCGCGCACCTCGCGCGGCTCGGCCGCGTGAGCGTGCGCGTGACGCGCGAGGCCGTCGACTGCCCGTGGTTCGACGAGCCGGACGCGCTCGCCAGTTCGCCGCGCGCGCCGATGTGGGTGCGCGAGGTGATCCTGTCGGTCGACGGCACGCCTTTTGTTGCCGCGCACAGCATCGCGCCGCTCGCGGCCAGCAAGGGCGTGTGGCAGGCAATGCGGCGGCTGCGCACGCGGCCGCTGGCCGAGTTGCTGTACAGCGATCCGCAGGTCGAACGTTCTGCGCTCGTCAGCCGGCGCGTGATCGCCGGCCATCCGCTGTATGCGCTCGCGAGCCATGCGCTCGGCGCGGGCGCGCGCGCGCCGCATGCGTTCGCCGCGCGGCGTTCGGTGTTCCAGCGTCACGGCAAGCCGCTGATGGTCACCGAATGCATGCTGCCGGCGCTGTGGCGTCATCTCGATGCGCACGGCGACGGGCCCCGGTCCGTCGGGCCGCGTGGAGACGCGTGATGCTGCAGGGGTTTGCGCCGGTCGTCGGGCCGCATACGCACACGATGATCCTCGGCAGCTTTCCGGGCGAGGCGTCGCTCGATGCTGCGCAGTATTACGCGCATCCGCGCAACCAGTTCTGGCGGTTGCTGGGGGCGGTGCTCGGCGAGCCGACGCTTCATGAACTGCCGTACGATGCGCGGCTCGCGTGCGTGCTTTCGCATGGCATCGGCATCTGGGACGTCCTCGATGCGTGCCATCGGAAAGGCAGTCTCGACTCGGCCATCCGGAATGCGAAGCCGAACGACTTCGAATCGTTGCGGGACCATGCGCCGTTGCTGAAGCGCGTGTGCTTCAACGGCAAGACGGCAGGGCGGTTCGCCGACGTGATCGGCCAGGCCGGGTACGAGACGCTCGTGCTACCTTCGTCGAGCCCGGCGAATGCGATGTTGTCGTTCGAGCAGAAGCTCGCGCAGTGGCGGGGGATTCGCGCCTGACGATTCGACGGCTCGTCGCTTACTCGCCCTTGCCCCAGCGCCATTTCGGCTTCTCGCCCTTCAGCCAGCACACGACCGTGAACGCGGCGATCAACACCACGATGCAAGCCGCGAATGCCAGCGGTGACTGGGCGGGCGAGACGTGCGTCGCGACCACCACGATCCCGATCACGAAGAGCAGCAAGACAACCCAGCCTTGCCATGCGACCGGCAACCCCCATCCCCAGCCGTAGCGTTTCGCCGGAAACCAGATCTTCTTGTCGGTCGACGCCATGGGACCTCCTCAACGCCGGGCTGGCACCTGGTCGTATTGTGCGCCGATTTCCGATCTGCGCACGGCGCGCCGACGGCGACATCCATGTCCCTCCATGCGAACGGCGACGAATCGTCCGGCACCGTTCGCATCGCCGGGCGCGCCCCCGGAACATGACGACGCGTCAGAAAGCGATCGCCGTCTTCACCGACTGGATGGCCGCGCTGTTCAGCAGGATGTAGAAGTTCTGCGGCGTCGTGCTGCCGGCCGGCGCGATCGCGAGCGTCGTGCCGTCACGGATCACGGCGCCCACGTCGATCTGCCCGTTGTTCTGATAGAAGACCCGATATTCGGCCATCGGCGTATTGAGCGCCGCGTTCGCGACCCACGCGCGGGCACCCGCGAGCGTGACGATCTGTCCGTCACTCAGGTTGTAGGTCTTGTTGTCCGCCGCGTTCGTGTACGGAAAGAACGCTTCCAGCGTCGATGCCGTCGCGCTGCACGGCGTCGGGGTCGGGCCGGTCGTCTGCGGCGCGGCACAGTCACCGGTCAGCACCGTGTCGCCGACCACCTGACGCGTGACCTTCATGTAAGCAGCGCCTGATTGCCATGTCGCCTGCTTGTTATACAGCGACGTGCCGTTGATCGTATTCGTGATGATGCCGAGCGCGCTGTCGCTGAACAGTTCGGCTGGCGAGCTGGCGATCGCGCCGGACAGCGGCACGACCGTGTAATTCGTTCCGAGCACCGTCATCGCGGCCGTGTGGCCGTCGGCGGCGAGATCCGTCAGTTGCACGTTCGCGCCACTGTAGCTCACCTGTTCCTGCGTGCTCGTCACGATCGCACCGTTGACGACATAACGCTGGTCGGCAACCGTCGGTACGGGCAGCGATGCGGAGACCGACGACAGGCCTTTCGTCAACAGTTGCGGTCCGCCGGAAGGACTCTGCGCGAGGCTTTGATCTTCCGTATAGAAATAGCTGCCCTGACCGACGCTTACCGATCCGCTGCTCGATGTGGAGATCGACAGCTGCGCATGCAGGTAGTGCAGCCCGCCGTTGCCGGCGAGCGCGAAGCTTTCGTAGTTCTGCTGGGCGGTGCTGAGGTTGCTGGCGGGCGTACTCGATGTGCCGCTGTCGCCACCGCCGCCGCCACCGCATGCTGCGAGCAGCAGGGTAGCGGTCAATGCGGCTGCGTAGCTGGCGTGTGCCAGATGTGCCTTTTGTGTCATGAGGTCTCTCGTTTTGTTTGTAATCCGTAAGATTCAAGGCATCGCGGCGCGTGGCCGACGCCGAAGCATAGCGTGTCGCGGGCGCCGTGACGAGCGACAGGCAGGCCGTTTGATGCGGCCGTCGGCATGCGTGGATTACGGAAAATTTCCGCAGCGGTGCGAGCGTGCTCGTGCGTTGGGGTGACGGACGGTGCATGCGAAGGAATCGGCCAGGTGGCGAGGCCTTGCTTTCGCACCAACGAGCGGCGCGATGCCGATGAAGTGACACGAAGGCAATGGCACCAAAGCGCCGGAGACCTGTCCGTCCGGCGGCAGAATCTCCGCCAATGCTATCCTCTCGTCCGCTAAAACCAGCGTCACCCAGCGAGATTCAATCATGACCCGACTGATCAAGCGTGCGTCCGCCGAGGCGCGCGCGTTCAAGAATCGCAAGCCGTCCGCCTACAACGGCTCCGAAAAACTCCAGCCGCCGCGAGTGAAGCGCCGCCCGGACATCGACGAACACGACGACGTGCCCGTGCTCGAAGCGCCGCGCAAGCCGCGCTTCGCGCCCGTCACGTTCTCGGAAGAGGGCGGCGTGCGCTTCCTGCACTTCGGCACCGAGTGGGTACAGGGCGCGATGCGGATTTCGAAGCCGTTGCACATCGAGCTCGAATACGCGCAGCAGATGATGGCGTGGCTGTTGTTCCTCGAAACGCCCGGGCGGATCGTCCAGCTCGGGCTCGGCACCGGCGCGCTGACCAAGTTCTCGCACCGCTTCCTCCCGCAAGCGAAGGTCGAGGCCGTCGAGCTGAACCCGGCCGTGATCGTCGCCGCGCGCACGATGTTCGCGCTGCCGCCCGACGATGCACGTCTCGCGGTGCATGAAGCCGACGCATGGGACTTCGTCAACGACCCGGCCAACCGCGGCACGACGGGCGCGATCCAGATCGACCTGTACGACGCGACCGCGCGCGGCCCGGTGCTCGACAGCGTCGCGTTCTACCGTGCGGTGCGCGGCTGTCTTGCCGACGCGGGCATCGCGACGATCAACCTGTTCGGCGACCATCCGAGCTTCGTGCGCAACATGAAGCACCTGAACGCGGCGTTCGATCATCGCGTCATCGCGCTGCCGGAAGTGCATGACGGCAACCGGATCGCGATTGCGTTCTCGGGCCCCGCGCTCGACGTGTCGTTCGCGCAGCTCGACGCGCGTGCGAAGCTGATCGAGGACACGCTGAAGCTGCCCGCACGCAAGTGGGTGAAAGCTTTGAAAGAAACGACCGGCGCGCGCGATACCTCGTTCGCGATCTGATGCTTCAGGCACCGGCGGCAGGCCGGTGCAACCACGCGACAAGGGGCGGATCACATCGGGTTCGCCCCCGCTTGACCGCGTGCTCGCGGCTCCTATACTGGCGCGAAGCCAGGGGAGCCGCAGCCTACCCGTTTTGCGCTCCTCTCGGCGCCGTACCCGCTCAACAAGATCGATAACCGGGAAAGAAGAGGAGACGTCATGGCTCACGATGCCGACGCCAACCGGGCCGCCAAGCGCTGGCTCTGGCTGCTGGTACTGCCGCTGATCGCGATGGTCTGGGTACCGTCGTACAGCAAGATCGAACCGCAGATGTTCGGTTTTCCGTTTTTCTACTGGTACCAGCTGCTTTGGGTCTTCATCAGCGCGGTGATCACCGCGTTCGTGTACTTCAAGACCAAGAACGCGTGGAAGGCGAGCGGCCCGCAGGGAGGTGCGCGATGAATCTCGGCGCAACCTTCGTCTTCGTCCTGCTGTTCATCGGCGTCACGATCATCGGTTTCCTGGCCGCGAACTGGCGGCGCGGCGATCTCGCCCATCTCGACGAATGGGGCCTCGGCGGACGCCGCTTCGGCACGATCGTCACGTGGTTCCTGCTCGGCGGCGACCTCTATACGGCGTACACCTTCGTCGCGGTGCCCGCGCTCGTGTTCGGCGCCGGCGCGATGGGTTTCTTCGCACTGCCCTATACGATCCTGATCTATCCCTTCGCGTTCGTCGTGTTCCCGAAGCTGTGGAGCATCGCGAAGCGGCACGGCTACGTGACGGCCGCCGACTTCGTCAACGCGCGCTACGGCAGCCGGATGCTCGCGCTCGCGATCGCGGTGACGGGCATCGTCGCGACGATGCCGTACATCGCGCTGCAGCTCGTCGGCATCGAGGTGGTGATCGGCGCGCTCGGCTTCGACACGACCGGCTTCGTCGGCGACCTGCCGCTGATCATCGCGTTCGCGATCCTCGCCGCGTACACGTACACGTCGGGCCTGCGCGCGCCCGCGATGATCGCGATCGTCAAGGACATCCTGATCTACATCACGATCGCCGCGGCGGTCATCGTGATCCCGGCCAAGCTCGGCGGCTTCGGACACATCTTCGCGAGCGTGCCGCCGGCCAAGCTGCTGCTGAAGGCGCCCGACGCGATGAGCCTGAACGGCTACAGCGCGTACGCGACGCTCGCGATCGGCTCGGCGCTCGCGTTGTTCCTGTATCCGCACTCGGTCACGGCGATCCTGTCGTCGTCGTCCGGCAACTCGATCCGCCGCAACATGGCGATGCTGCCCGCGTACTCGTTCGTGCTCGGCCTGCTCGCGCTGCTCGGCTACATGGCGCTTGCGGCGGGCGTGAAGGACATGCCGCAGTACGCGCCGTACTTCAAGGCGTTCGGCCCGAACTTCGCGGTGCCCGCGCTGTTCCTCGAGTATTTCCCGTCGTGGTTCGTCGGCGTCGCGTTCGCGGCGATCGGCATCGGCGCGCTGGTGCCGGCGGCCATCATGTCGATCGCGGCCGCGAACCTGTATACGCGCAACATCCACCGCGAGTTCGTGAACCGCAACATGTCGCACGACCAGGAAACGCACGTCGCGAAGCTCGTGTCGCTGATCGTGAAGGTCGGCGCGGTGGCGTTCATTCTCGGGCTGCCGCTGACCTACGCGATCCAGCTGCAGCTGCTCGGCGGGATCTGGATCATCCAGACGCTGCCCGCGATCGTGCTCGGCCTGTACACGCGCGTGCTCGACCATCGCGGCCTGCTGGCCGGCTGGGCGGCCGGCATCATCTGCGGCACGTGGATGGCGGTTTCGCTGAAGCTGGCGAGTTCGATCTTCACGATCCACCTGTTCGGTCTCGCGATTCCCGGCTACGCGGCCGTGTGGTCGCTGATCGTGAACCTGGTGGTGGCGGTGGCGGTGAGCGTGCTGGTGCGCGTGATGGGCATCGCGCATGCGGAGGATCGCACGCGGCCGGAAGATTATCTCGACGTCGTCGAAGGCTGAGACGGACGACGCGCGGTAACGAAAACGCCCGCCCCCTTTCGGTGGCGGGCGTTTTTTTCATCAGCCCTGCGCGCGTTTCGCGAGATCCTCGCGCTGCGACAGGTCTTCGACGTTGACCATCCAGTGCACGCCGAAGCGATCCTTGGCCATCCCGAAGCCGAGCGCCCAGAACGTCTTGCCGAACGGCATCGTCACTTCGCCGCCGTCGGCGAGCGCATTGAACAGCTTCTGGCCTTCCTCGACCGTCTCCGGGTTCAGCGACAGCGAATAGCCGGCGTGCGCGGCGCCTGCCGGCTGGCTGCAGTCGCCGTCCGAGCACATGATCATCGAGTCGCCGATCGTGAAGCTCGCATGCATCACCTTGTCGGCCATCTCCGGCGCCATCGGGTAGTCGGGATTCGGCGGCGCGTCCTTGAAGTGCATCTTGAACATCGTCTTCGCACCGAGCGCCTTTTCGTAGAACTGAAGGGCTTCGTCGGCGCGACCGTAGAACGTCAGGTACGGTTGAACTTGCATCGTTGTCTCCTGTGATGGGCCGGCCTGCGCATCTGCGCGGGTTCGGCGTCGTACAAGATTGACCGGGAAAAGGGGGCATCGGGAGGCGGCCGCCGCACCCGTGACGTGGATTGTAGTGCGCGTGCCTGACGATGGAATGAAAAATAAAAACGGCCGCGAACATGACGTTCGCGGCCGTGTGCGTCGTGCCTGCTGACGGCTGTTGTCAGTGTTACTGACCCCCGCTGACGCGTATCGCGGCTCAGCGCAGCGAGTCGATCAGCTTCTCGAGCTTCACCGCATCGGCGGCGAATACGCGGATGCCTTCGGCGAGCTTTTCGGTTGCCATCGCGTCGTCGTTCAGCTGGAAGCGGAACGCTGCCTCGTCGATCGCGACGCGCGCGGCGGGCTTGTCGTGCAGCGCTTCCGGCGACAGCTTGCGCGTGACCGTCTCGTTGCTGTCCTGCAGCTTCTGCAGCAAATCGGGACTGATCGTCAGCAGGTCGCAGCCGGCGAGTTCGGTGATCTGGCTGGTCGTGCGGAAGCTCGCGCCCATCACTTCGGTCTTGTAGCCGAACGTCTTGTAGTACGTGTAGATGCGGCGCACCGACTGCACGCCCGGATCGTTCGCGCCACCGTCCTTCTCTTCATTCCACTCCGCGCCGGCCTGCTTCTTGAACCAGTCGTAGATGCGGCCGACGAACGGCGAGATCAGCTGCGCGCCGGCTTCCGCGCAGGCGGCGGCCTGCACGAGCGAGAAAAGCAGGGTCATGTTGCACTTGATCCCGTCCTTCTGCAGCACTTCGGCCGCGCGGATGCCTTCCCACGTCGACGCGAGCTTGATCAGGATGCGCTCGCGGCCGATGCCGGCTGCTTCGTACCGCTTGATGAGTTCGCGGCCCTTGTCGATCGAGCGCTGGGTGTCGAACGACAGGCGCGCGTCGACCTCGGTCGACACGCGGCCCGGGATCAGCTTCAGGATCTCGGTGCCGAATGCGATCAGCAGGCGGTCGATGATGAAGTCGGTGCTTTCGTTGCGATGATCGCGGACGGTTTTCTCGAGGATCGGCTTGTATGCGTCCTTCTGGACGGCCTTCAGGATCAGCGAAGGGTTCGTGGTCGCGTCCTGCGGCTGGTATTGCGCAAGCTGCTGGAAATCGCCCGTGTCGGCGACGACGGTCGTGTACTGCTTCAGCTGGTCGAGTGCGGTAGTCATGGCGATTCGGAAGAAGGGCGCAGGGCGCCGGGTTCTCACGGGCCGCGCGAGCGCGGCGGCGAAGCGAAGCGGCGCCGGGCGCCGCTTCCAAGCCATCATTCTAGGCCCGATTCGCGTCGAGCACGTTTTGGCATGTCCGGCGAGCGCCGTGCCGCATTACGCGGGGCGGCGCGCGTTCAGGATCACCTGCGTGACGATGCCCGCGACGAGCCCCCAGAAGGCCGAGCCGATCGACAGCAGCGTGAGGCCCGACGCGGTGACCATGAACGTGACGAGCGCGGCTTCGCGCTGCTTCACGTCCTGCATCGCGTTCGCGAGGCCGCTCATGATCGAGCCGAACAACGCGAGCGCGGCGACCGACACGACGAGCGCCTTCGGCAGCGCCGCGAACAGCGCGGCGATCGTCGCGCCGAAGACCCCGGCGACCAGGTAGAACATGCCGCACCACACGGCGGCCGTGTAACGCTTCGCGTGATCCTCGTGCGCTTCCGGGCCCGTGCAGATCGCGGCCGTGATCGCCGCGAGGTTCACGCCGTGCGAGCCGAACGGCGCGAGCAGCAGCGATGCGAGGCCGGTGGTCGCGATCAGCGGCGACGACGGGGTCCGATAACCGTCCGCGCGCAGCACCGCGATGCCCGGCACGTTCTGCGACGCCATCGCGACGACGAACAGCGGAATGCCGATGCTGACGATCGACGCGATCGAGAACGCCGGCATCGTGAACACGGGTTTCGCGAACGCGATGTGAAAGCCGCTGAAGTCGAGCAGGCCGAGGCCGCCGGCCACCGCCGTGCCGACGATCAGCGTCGTCACGATCGCATAGCGCGGCGCGAGCCGCTTGACGATCAGGTACGTGAAGAACATCGCGAGCACGAGCGCGGTCTGGAACTGCGCGGCGCGGAAGATCTCGATGCCGATCTCGAACAGGATGCCCGCGAGCAGGGCGGCGGCGATGCCGGCCGGAATCTTGCGCATCAGCGTGTCGAACAGCCCGCTCACGCCGACGGCCGTCAGCAGCACCGCGCACACGACGAACGCGCCGATCGCCTCGGGGTAGGGCACGCCGGGCAGCGACGCGATCAGCAGCGCGGCGCCGGGCGTCGACCACGCGACGACCACCGGCGCGCGAAAGCGCAGCGACAGGCCGATCGTCGTCAGCGCCATGCCGATCGACAGCGCCCAGATCCACGACGAGATCTGCGCATCGGTGAGGTGGGCGGCGCGGCCGGCCTGGAACATCAGCACGAGCGAGCTCGTGTAGCCGGTCATCATCGCGACGAAGCCGGCGACGAGCGCGGACACGGATGTATCGGCGAAAAAGCGGCGGCCGCCGGCGCGGCTGGCGCTCGCGGTGGGCGAGGGGTTCATGCTCTCTCCGGGGGGAGGCCGCCCGGAGGCGACCTTCGTGTCTTGGTGGGTGTCGTTACTTGCTGAGTGCGCGCATCGCGGTTTCGAGGCCCGCGAGCGTGAGCGGATACATGCGATGGCCGAGCAGGTCGCGGATCACCGCGACCGATTGCCGGTATTCCCATAGCCGCTCGGGCTCCGGGTTCAGCCATGCATGATGGGGGAACTGGTCGGCGAGGCGGCGCAGCCACACGGCGCCGGCTTCCGGGTTGTTGTATTCGACCGAACCGCCGGGCTGCAGCACTTCGTACGGGCTCATCGTCGCGTCGCCGACGAAGATCAGCTTGTAGTCGGGCGTGAACTTGTGCAGCACGTCCCACGTCGCGGTGCGTTCCGAGTGGCGGCGGCGGTTGTTCTTCCACAGGTGGTCGTACACGCAGTTGTGGAAGTAGAAGAACTCCAGGTGCTTGAATTCGGCCTTCGCGGCCGAGAACAGCTCTTCGGTGCGCTTGATGTGATCGTCCATCGAGCCGCCGACGTCGAGCAGCATCAGCACCTTCACGTTGTTGTGGCGCTCGGGCACCATCCGCAGGTCGAGCCAGCCCGCGTTCGCGGCGGTGCTGCGGATCGTGCCGGGCAGGTCGAGCTCCTCGGCCGCGCCTTCGCGCGCGAAGCGGCGCAGCCGCCGCAGCGCGACCTTGATGTTGCGCGTGCCGATCTCGACGGAATCGTCGTAGTCGCGGTACGCGCGCGCCTCCCACACCTTCACTGCGGTGCGGTTGCCGTTCGACGGGCCGCCGATGCGCACGCCTTCCGGGTTGTAGCCGCCGTGCCCGAACGGCGACGTGCCGCCGGTGCCGATCCACTTGTTGCCGCCTTCGTGGCGCTCCTTCTGCTCGTCGAGCAGCGCCTTCAGGCGCTCCATCAGCTTGTCGAGCCCGCCCATCGCCTCGATCTGCGCCTTCTCCTCCGGCGACAGCTCGCGCTCGAGGCGCTTTTCGAGCCAGTCGAGCGGAATGTCGAATGCATCCGACGGCAGCGTGGACACGCCGTGGAAATACGCGCCGAACGCCTGGTCGAACTTGTCGAAGTACTGCTCGTCCTTGACGAGCGTCATCCGTGCGAGGAAGTAGAACGCGTCGATCGACGGCGAGATCAGCCCGGCCTTCAGCGCTTCGAGCAGCGTCAGGTATTCCTTCACCGAGACGGGCAGCTTGGCTGCGCGCAGCGCGTAGAAGAAATTGAGCAGCATGGCCGGGCCTTCGCGGGTGAGGGGGGATTACCGGTTGTGCCGGTTCATGTAGACAAGCCGCTCGAGCAGGCTCAGGTCCTGCTCGTTCTTCAGCAGCGCGCCCGCGAGCGGCGGCACGATCTGCTTCGCGTCCGCGCCGCGCAGCGCGTCGGCCGGGATGTTCTCGGCGAGCAGCAGTTTCAGCCAGTCGAGCAGCTCGGACGTCGACGGCTTCTTCTTCAGGCCCGACACGCCGCGCAATTCGAAGAAACTCTCGAGCGCCGCGCGCAGCAGCTCCTCGCGGATGTCCGGGAAATGGACCGCGACGATCTTCTGCATCGTCGACGGGTCGGGGAACTGGATGTAGTGGAAGAAGCAGCGGCGCAGGAACGCGTCGGGCAGCTCCTTCTCGTTGTTCGACGTGATGATGACGAGCGGGCGGTGCTTCGCGCGAACCGTCTCGCGCGTCTCGTACACGTGGAATTCCATCCGGTCGAGCTCGCGCAGCAGGTCGTTCGGGAATTCGATGTCGGCCTTGTCGATCTCGTCGATCAGCAGCACGCTCGGGTGCTCGGCATCGAACGCCTGCCACAGCACGCCCTTGACGATGTAGTTCGAGATGTCCTTCACGCGCTCGTCGCCGAGCTGCGAATCGCGCAGCCGCGACACGGCGTCGTATTCGTACAGGCCCTGCTGCGCCTTGGTGGTCGACTTGATGTGCCACTGCAGCAGCGGCATGTCGAGCGCGGCGGCCACTTCCTCGGCGAGCATGGTCTTGCCGGTGCCGGGCTCGCCCTTGATCAGCAGCGGGCGTTGCAGCGTCAGCGCGGCATTGACCGCGAGCTTCAGATCGTCGGTGGCGACGTAGTGCGAGGACCCTTCGAAACGCATGGCGGCGCTCTTCTCAATCGGGGAAAAAAACCCAGTATAAGTCAGAAGGGCTGTCCGGTTGGGCGGCGCCCGCGTATCGTTGCGGGACTGTGGCGGGGCGCCTTGTGGACGCGTTCCCCGCCGACGCGGTACAATCTGGCCGTTTTTTTTGGCCTGCGTGGCGACCGACAAGCAAAACGGCGCGGGCCGTTGCCGCTTCGGCGCCAGTTTCCCCTCAAGCTAGGTTACAAGAGCTATGAACAAATTCGTCGGCAAACACGTCGTTGTCGCAGCGCTCGTGGCGCTCGCGGGCAGCGCGCAGGCGGCCGGTGTGGTCGGCAACCCGAAGGACGGGGCGAGCAAGGTCGCCATGTGCATCGGTTGCCACGGCATCCAGGACTACCGCGCGGCGTACCCGGAGGTCTACCGGGTGCCTGTCCTCGGCGGCCAGAACCAGCAATATCTCGAGAACGCGCTGAAGGCCTACCGCAAGAAGGATCGTCACTTCCCGTCGATGAATGCGATCGCCGGTTCGCTGACGGACCAGGACATCGCGGATCTGTCGGCGTACTACGCCGCCCAGAAGGCCGACTCGAAGGACAACCCCTACAAGTAAGCGCGCGCCGCCGATCTCTCCGGCGGGACAGGAGCATTCATGAACAACGCATTCAAGACGGCGGCGGTTGCACTGGCGGCCGGCCTCGCGATCGGTACCGCGCACGCGGCGGACATCACGAAGGGCAAGGAACTGGTCGAATCGCACAACTGCGCGGCCTGCCACGGCGCGCAGATGAACAAGCCGATCAACGCAGAATACCCGCGCCTCGCCGGCCAGCATGCCGACTACCTCGTGTGGGCGATGCGCCAGTACCAGATGGGGCTGACGAACCCGCTGATCGGCCGCAACAACGCGATCATGCAGGCACAGGTGCAGAGCCTGTCGGTCAGCGACATGAAGGACATCGCGGCCTACATCGAGTCGCTGAAAGAGACCGATCTCGTGTTCAAGAAGTAAGCGCGATGGGCCCCGCGGGCCCGCGCAGCAAGGATACCCCGCCCGGCGGGGTATTTTTTTGTCCGTGCGCCGGCGCCTGCAGGCCGCCGCGGCGGCGCTCAGTCGCGCGATGCGCGGCGCAGGATGCGCTGCAGGTACGCGTCGGTATCGGGTGGCGTGTTCGTGCGCTGGGCTTCCCAGATCGTCTCGCCGAGGCATTCCATGATCACGTGCTGCGCGTCGTGGGTCGAGTCGAGCTTCGCCGCGAGCTTGTCGTGCGCGGCGCGGATGCCGGGCGGCTGGTCGATCGACAGCTGCTCGCTGATCGCGAGATGCATCGACAGGTGCAGGAACGGGTTCGTGCGGCCTTCCTCGGGCGTGTACTCGCGCGCGGAGGCGCCATCGGCGTCGGCGAGTTCGTCGTGGTATTCGGGATGCTCGACGATCCAGTCGGCTGCCATCGCTTCCAGCGGCGTCAGGATCTCGCCGGCGCGCTGCTTGCGCCAGGTCTCGGTGAAAAAACGACGCACTTCGTCGCGGCTTGGATTGAACATGGTGGGGAAACGTCGTGATTCGGACGGCTGGATGCCGCGTCGCGCATTGTACGCCGGGTCGGCGGGCGGCGCTGGCGGCGGGCTGGCGCAATCGCGTGGCCGCAGCGGCGGTGGCCCGCGGGCCTTGCGGATGCGCGGCACGGGCCGGTGAGGTGCGCCGCCGGTGCCGGGTAACGGGTAAGTGCGGGGTAAGCGCGGGGTAAGCGCGGGCTAGGCTCGTGGCCGCCGCGCCGCTACACTCCACCGTTTCCCGTCACCGCACCGTTCTCATCCGTTCCGTCATGACCGCCACCGCCCGCCCATCGTCCGCAGCCCTGCAGGGCACGCTCTACGTCGCGTTGTCCGCCGCCGCGTTCGGCGCGATGGCGATCTTCGGCCGCTACGCGTATGCGGCCGGTGTCGACGTGCTCGGGCTGCTGATCGTGCGTTTCGCGATCGGCGGTGCGGTGCTCGCCGCGATCGCACGGCATCGCCGCGTCACGTGGCCGCGCGGGCGCGCGCTCGCGCCGCTCGTGGCGATGGGCGCGCTCGGCTACGTCGGGCAGTCGTTCTGCTACTTCAGCGCGCTGCAACACGCGCAGGCGAGCCTTGTCGCGCTGCTGCTGTACCTGTATCCGGCCTTCGTCACGCTGCTGGCCGCGTGGTGGCTCGGCGAGCACCTCACGCGCGCGAAGGCCGTCGCACTGGTGCTGTGCGTCGCGGGTTCGGCGCTGATGGTCGGCGGCGGGCATGGCGAGCCGCTCGGGATCGCGCTCGCGCTGGCTGCCGCGGTGATCTATTCGCTGTACATCGTCGGCGGCACGAAGGCGACGCGCGGCGTCGATCCGCTCGCGACCACCGCGATCATCTGCCTGTCGGCGACCGCGATGCTCGTGGCGATCGCCGTCGTGCGGACCGCGGCGTTCGGCGCGCCGCCGCGCTGGCCCGCGACGGCCGGCGGCTGGGCGTCGATGCTCGCGATCGCGATCGCGCTCGTGTCGACGGTCGCGGCGATGATCGCGTTCTTTGCCGGGCTCGAACGGCTTGGGGCCGCGCGCACGTCGATGCTGTCGACGCTCGAACCGGTCGTGACGGTCGCGCTGGCGGCGCTGCTGTTCGGCGAGGCGCTGTCGCTGCTGCAGTGGGCGGGCGGCGTCGCGATCCTGGCCGCCGTGCTGGCGCTGGTGCGCGCGGGCGGCGCGGCGGCCGACGACGCGACAGCGACCTCCAACGCCTAGTCGGGAAGGGGGAAGCGGCGGCGGCGCGGATGGCTACGCGCTGTCGCGGCCGCGAGTGGCCGGCGGAGGGCGGCTGGTGGGGTGTGCGTCAAGCGTCGGGCGCCGGGCCGCATGGCGTCCGGCGGTTTGCGGCAGGCCGGCCGCGGTTGCGCGTCACTCGTTGGGCGGCGGGGTCTTCGGCCTGAATTCGCACAGCGGCTCGATCGCGCAATGCCAGCATTCGGGCTTGCGGGCCTTGCACACATAGCGACCGTGCAGGATCAGCCAGTGATGCGCGTCCTGCAGGAACTCCTTCGGCGTGAACTTCTCGAGCGCGGCCTCGACGGCGCGCACGTCCTTGCCCGGCGCGAGCCCCGTGCGGTTCGCGACGCGGAAGATGTGTGTGTCCACCGCGATCGTCGGCTGGCCGAACGCGGTGTTCAACACGACGTTCGCGGTCTTGCGGCCGACGCCCGGCAGGCCTTCCAGCGCTTCGCGATCGGCCGGTACCTCGCCGTCGTAGCGGTCGAGCAGGATCCGGCACGTCGCGACCACGTTCTTCGCCTTGGTCCGGTACAGGCCGATCGTCTTGATGTACTCGGTGACGCCTTCTTCGCCGAGTGCGACGATTTGTCGCGGGGTGTTCGCGACCGGAAACATCTTCCGCATCGCCTTGTTGACCGATACGTCGGTCGCCTGAGCGGACAGCATCACGGCGATCAGCAGCTCGAACGGCGTCGAGTATTCGAGCTCGGTGGTCGGATGCGGATTGAGGCTCTGCAGCGTTTCGTAGATCGCGCGTCGTTTGCTGGCGTTCATGGAGCGTTCTGGTCGGGCGGTGCGGACGGGCCGCCCGGGCCGTCGTTGCCTGCGTCGTTCTCTTCGTCGTTGCCGCTCGCGGCCGCCGCTTCGGCGTCGCGTTGGGCCTGCTGTTCCGCGAGCCGCTTGCGGCGCGCCTCGGCGGCGTCGATCTGTGCCTGGACGGCCGCGCTCACACCCTCGGTGTTCTTCGGCCCGGCACCTTGCCCGGACAGTTCTTCCTTCTTCTTGCGCGCACGCTCGAGCGCGGCGGCGATGATCGCGCGCTTCTTCGCTTCGGCGTCGTCCGGGGCCGGTGCGGCGGATGGCGTTCCCGCGGGGGCCGCGGCCGGCTTCGCGGCGCTGGCCGCGCGGCGTGCGGCCGCACGCGCTTCGGCGGCTTCGCGTTCGCGGCGCTGGCGCGCGAGCCGCAGGTCGTGGCGTTCGCGCGCGGCATCGGCCTGTTCCTGCGACCACGCGTCCCAGCCGGTGCGTTCACCGGTCACCGGCAGCATCGCGATGCAGTCGACCGGGCAGGGCGGCACGCACAGGTCGCAACCCGTGCACAGCGACTCGACGATCGTGTGCATCTGCTTCGGTGCCCCGACGATCGCGTCGACCGGGCACGCCTGCATGCACAGCGTGCAGCCGATGCACAGGCTTTCGTCGATGAAGGCGACGGCGCGCGGATGTTCGCTGCCGTTCACGGGGTTCAGCGGAATCACGGGCTTGCCGAGCAGGCCCGCGAGGCGCGCGATGCCTTCGGCGCCGCCGGGCGGGCACTGGTTGTAGTTCGCGTCGCCGGCGGCGATCGCCTCGGCGTACGGCCGGCAGCCGTTATAGCCGCACTTCGTGCATTGCGTCTGGGGAAGCAGATCTTCGATGCGATCCGCGAGTGTTTTGGAGTCGGTCACGGTGACAACGGGCGCAGCGGCGCCGAATGGCTCTCGGCCGCTTCGGGCGCGGCCGGAAAGGTTTGCCAAAGCTCGATTATCGCCGATTTCCCGCATTGCGCTGGACGCCGTCTGTGCGCATAATCGAACCGCTTTTTTGCAGGGGCTCAGCAGGAGGGCGGCCGCCCGCGGCGCGCCCGTTCCAGGGCGGCCGGCGCCGAGGCGGTGGGGGTGCCGGTCCGGATCAAGCGGCTCACATAGCAAAACGCCACCATGAATCAGCCAAAAATCAAAAGAGATCCTGAAGGTACGCGCCGCCGCATCCTGATGGCGGCAGCCGAAGAGTTCGCGAGTGGAGGGCTGTTCGGCGCGCGCGTCGACCAGATCGCGCGCCGGGCCGAAACCAACGAGCGCATGCTCTATTACTACTTCGGCAGCAAGGAGCAGCTGTTCACGGCCGTGCTCGAACACGCGTTCTCCGCGCTGACCGAGGCCGAGCGCGTGCTCGACCTCGATGGCGTCGCGCCGGTGGAAGCCGTCACGCGGCTCGCGCATTTCGTCTGGGACTACTACCGCGACCATCCTGAACTGCTCAGGCTCATCAACAACGAGAACCTGCACGAAGCGCGCTACCTGCACAAGTCGACGCGGATCCGCGAGATGATGTCGCCGATCGTCGCGAAGCTCGGCAACGTGCTGACGCGCGGCCAGAAGGCCGGGCTGTTCCGCACCGACGTCGATCCGCTGCGCTTCTACGTGACGCTGTCGGGGCTCGGCTACTACATCGTGTCGAACCGCTTCACGCTCGCCGCGACGCTCGGCCGCGATTTCACCGACACCGACGAACGCGCCGAGATGGTCCGCATGAACACCGAGTTGCTGCTCGCGTATCTGCTGCGTCGCTGACGCACCGGCCGGGCTGAAGCGGTCGAAGGATGCAAAAACGCCGCCGTGCGCAGGCAACGGCGGCGTTTTTTCGTCGGAACGCTGTGCGTCAGGCGGCCTTGCGCGTGCGCACGGCCTTGACGCGCGGGCCGCTGGCGGTGCGTTTCGCGGCCGGTGCGGCCTTGGCCGGCGCTGCTGCGACTGCCTTGGCGGGGGCCTTCGCGCGCGTGCGCTTCGCCGCGGTGGCGCGCGTCGTTTCGAGCGGCGCATTGCTGGCCGGCACGGCGGAGAGCGTCTGGGGTGCCGGCGCATCCGCGGCATCCTTCGTCGCACCGTGCTTCGGCTCCGGCGCATGCTCGCGGATGAAGTCGCGCAGTTGCGGATAGATGATCGTGCGCCAGCGGCGGCCCGAGAAAATCCCGTAGTGACCGCACTTCTCGGCGGTCAGGCTGCGGCGCTGGTCCTGCGGAATGCCCGTGCACAGCTCGTGCGCGACGTGCGTCTGGCCGCTGCCGGAGATGTCGTCGAGTTCGCCTTCGATCGTCATCAGCGCGGTACGCTTGATGTCCTGCGGACGCACGCGCTCGCCTTCGACATCCCACGTGCCCTCGGCCAGCAGGAATTCCTGGAACACGACGCGGATCGTCTCGAGATAATACTCGGCGGCCATGTCGAGCACCGCGTTGTATTCGTCATAGAACTGGCGGTGCGCTTCGGCGTCTTCCTCGTCGCCGCGCAGCAGGCTCTGGTAGAAATCCCAGTGCGACTGTGCGTGCCGCTCCGGGTTCATCGCGACAAAACCCGTGTGCTGCAGGAAGCCCGGATACACCTGGCGGCCTTCGCCCGGGTAATTCGCGGGCACCGTGTGGATCACGTTGTTCTCGAACCACGCGGTCGAGTGCTGCGTGGCGAGTGAATTCACCGACGTCGGGCTGCGGCGCGCATCGATCGGGCCGCCCATCATCGTCATCGTGAGCGGCGTGTCCTCGCCGCGGCTCGCCATCAGCGAGATCGCCGCGAGCACCGGCACCGTCGGCTGGCACACCGAGATCACGTGCAGGTTGCGCGCGCCGATGTGACGGATGAATTCCTGGATGTACGCGATGTAGTCGTGCAGGTGGAACGGGCCGACCTCGACCGGCACCATCCGCGCGTCGATCCAGTCGGTGATGTACACCTTGTGATCCTGCAGCAGCGTGCGCACGGTGTCGCGCAGCAGCGTCGAGTGGTGGCCCGACAGCGGCGCGCAGACCAGCACGACCGGCTCGTCCTTCAACTGCGTGACGGCGTCGGCGTCGTCCGAATAACGCTTGAAGCGCAGCAGCCGGCAGAACGGCTTCTCGACGATCGTCTGCTCGACGATCGGGATGTTGTGGCCGTCCTTGACGATCTGGTGAATGTTGAACTCGGGCTTCTCGTAATCCTTGCCGAGCCGGTACATCAGCTCGTACGCGGCGGCCATCCGCGGCGCACCCGGCATCAGCGAGAACGGGCTGGACGGATTGGCGAACGATTTGGACGCGGCCTGGGCCCAGGCCGTCAGCGGGCTCAGCATGGCTCGCTGGAATTCGTGCAGTTGGTAAAGCATGCAGACTACTCCCGCGTGGGGGACGGTGCGCAAGGGCGGCGTAGGGCGTCGCGGCGTGCCGTGTGGGTCAGCGGCCGGCCATGTTGCACTGCAGCCGGACAATCGCGTCGATCATATCGGACAACGATGGGTGGTGCAATGCAACATTTCCCCGATTTTTCATCAAAGTTTTGCGATTTGACGTTCTCTGAACAAGCCGCTCGCGCCCCGTTCAGCGCCCCGTGGCGACGGCCGGTGCCGGCTGGCCGGCCGCGCGCGCCATCGCGTCCTCGTGGTGCATCAGGTTCATCGCGGTATGCACGAGCGCCACATGGGAGAACGCCTGCGGGAAATTGCCGACGAGCCGCCCGGCCACCGGGTCGTACTCCTCGGCGAGCAGCCCGAGGTCGTTCGACAGCGCGAGCAGCCGGCTGAACAGGCGGTGCGCGTCGTCGATCCGGCCCAGCAGCGCATAGTTGTCGACCAGCCAGAAACTGCACGCGAGAAACGTGCCTTCGCCGGGCGGCAGGCCGTCGTCGTATTCGGTCGTGCGATAGCGCATCACGAGCCCGTCGTGCAGCAACTCCCGCTCGATCGCTTCGACCGTGCCGACGATGCGCGGATCCTCCGGCGGCAGGAAGCCGAGCAGCGGCATCAGCAGCACGCTCGCGTCGAGTTCGTCGCTGCCGTAGCTCTGTGCAAACGCCCGTTTGCTTTCGTGCCATGCGTTGTTGCACACGTCGGCATGGATCTGCTCGCGCAGCGCACGCCAGCGGTCGAGCGAGCCGGGCAGCCGGAACATCTCCGCCGACTTGATCGCGCGGTCGAACGCGACCCACGCCATCACCTTCGAGAACGTGAAATGGCGGCGGCCGCCGCGCGTTTCCCAGATGCCTTCGTCGGGCTCCTGCCAGATCTTCTCGAGATGGTCGAGCAGCGCGCACTGCACCGACCACACCGTGTCGTCGGCCTGCAGGCCGCCCACGCGCGCGAGGTGCAGCGCGGCCATCACCTCGCCGAACACGTCGAGCTGGAGCTGGTTCGCGGCGCCGTTGCCCACGCGCACCGGCTTCGAGTCCTGGTAGCCGGGCAGCCAGTCGAGTTCCATTTCCGGCAGCCGGCGTTCGCCGGCGATCCCGTACATGATCTGGATCTGTTCGGGCGAGCCGGCCATCACGCGGCCGAGCCACGTGCGCCACGCGCGCGCCTCGTCGTAGTAGCCGCCGCGCATTAGCGCGAGCAGCGTGATCGTCGCGTCGCGCAGCCAGCAGTAGCGGTAGTCCCAATTGCGGTTGCCGCCGATCTTCTCGGGCAGCGACGTGGTCGGCGCCGCGACGATCCCGCCGGTCGGCTCGTAGGCCAGCGCCTTCAGCGTGATCAGAGAACGGCGCACGGCGGCCGCGTAGCGGCCCTGTACCTGGCAGCGGCCCGACCATTCGAGCCAGTAGTTCTCGGTGCGCGCGAGCATCGACAGCGGATCGCGGGCGGGCGGCAGCCGCATGTGCGACGCCGCATAACTGAGCGAGAACGGCACACGTTCATCGGCGTTCACGGTGAATTCCGCGAGCGTATGGAGGTTCTTGCCGGTGAGCGGCACCGGCGTGCGCAGCACGACGGTGTCAGGGCCCGCGATCGCCTTCATGCCGTCCTCGCGGGTCAGCTGCGTGACCCACGGAATCGAGAAACCGTAGTCGAAGCGCAGCACGAGCTCCATGCGCATCTTCATCTTGCCGTGGCGGCCGATGACGATCCGCACCAGCTCGGACCAGCCGTTGCCGGGCGGCATGAAGTCGACCACGGTGACGGCACCGTCGGCGCTTTCGTAGTCGGTTTCGAGAATCAGCGTGTCGCCGCGGTAGCGGCGCGACGTGTGCGTGATCGCGGCGTCGGCGGCCGGCGCGAGCAGCCAGCGGCCGTGCTCGGGGGTGCCGAGAAGCGCCGCGAAGCAGGCGCCCGAATCGAAGCGGGGCCAGCACAGCCAGTCGACGGAGCCGTCTTTGGCGACCAGCGCGGCGGTGTGGCCGTCGCCGACGAGGGCGTAGTCTTCGATCAGGGCAGGCATGGGCAGGCGATCCTTGGGTATTCGAGTTCACAATGCGGACGGCGGCGGCCAAGGCTTCACGCACTGGCGCCGCGCCCCGTATACTCGGCCGGGCGGCGGAGCGCATGAACGGCCGGCGTTTCGTCCTATCTCAACACTTGAAGCGACTCGATGCAAGGAGGATTCAATGCCCAACCGTTTACGCGAGCGTGACGCACGCGCTTCGACACGAGGGTTCCCGCTTAGGCTCGCTCACTGGATGAAAGGTTTCGCGATCGTGCTCTCCCTTTCCGCGACCCACGCATTTGCGCAGCAATCGCCCGCCCCGGCCGACGGCGTGTACAACCTGCTCGTCGGCACCTACACGGGCGGCGGCAGCGACGGGATCTATGTTTACCACTTCGATACGAAAACCGGCAGCGTCGCGCCGGTGTCGTCGGCGAAGACGGTGAATCCGTCGTACCTGTTGCCGAGCCGCGACGGTCGTACCGTCTACGCGGTCAACGAACTGCCCGGCGACGACGGCCCGGCGTCGCAGCGCGGCGGCGTCAGCGCCTTCCGCTTCGACGCGAAGACGGGCGCGCTGAGCTTCATCGACCGCGTGTCGTCGGAAGGGAACGATCCTTGCTATCTCGCGCTGTCGCCGGACGGCAAGTACCTCGTGACGGCCAATTACTCGGTCGCGAAGGATCCGGGCGGCAGCTTCGCGGTGTTTCCGCTGCGCGACGACGGCGCGGTCGGCCAGGCCGTGCTGACGGTGCACCACGAGGGCACGGGGCCCGTGAAGGGCCGCCAGGACGGCGCGCACGTGCATTCGACGGTGTTTTCGCCGGATGGCCATTACCTGTTCGTGCAGGATCTCGGCGCGGACAAGATCTACGGCTACCGTTACACGGTGGACGGCAGCCGCGGGCTGATCAGCCCGACCGACACGCGCTACACGCCAGTCAAGGCGGGTTCGGGCCCGCGTCACATGGTGTTCAGCGCCGACGGCCGGTACGCGTACGTGACGAGCGAGCTCAACGCGGCGGTCGAGGTGTTCGGCTACCACGACGGCAAGCTGACGCCGGTCGAGACCGTATCGATGACCGCGCCGGGCTTCAAGGGCAAGGTCGGCGGCGGCGCGATCCACCTGTCGCCTGACGGCCGCTTCCTGTACGTGAGCAACCGCGGTGATGCGAACGACCTGGTGATCTACGCGGTGAACCAGGCCGACGGCCGGTTGAAGCCCGTCGGCCGCCAGTCGAGCCTCGGCAAGACACCGCGCGAGTTCCTGATCGACCCGACCGGCAAGTGGCTGATCGTCGGCAACCAGGACAGCGATACGTTCTACGTGTTCAGCCGCAATGTGGAAACGGGGCAACTGGGCCCGAATCCGCAGAAGGTGGCAGTCGGCAAGCCGGTCGACTTCAAGCTGGTGCCGGTGCAGTAAATGACAAAGGGCGCTGCCGATGCAGCGCCCTTTTGCTTTACGGGGCGGCCGGTTTGCCGGTGCGCCCGTATCGGTGGACGGCGGCCGGCCGCCGCGCTCAATCGGCCGCGGCCGGCACGAGCACCTCGCGGCTGCCGTTGATGCCCATCGGCGACACCAGCCCGGCCGCCTCCATCTGCTCGACGAGGCGTGCGGCGCGGTTGTAGCCGATGCGCAACTGCCGCTGCACCGACGAGATCGACGCGCGCCGCGTGCGCACGACGAACGCGACGGCTTCGTCGTACAGCGGATCGGCTTCCGCGTCCGGCGCATCGCCGAACAGGTCCTGCGTCGCGCCGTCGGCAGCCGGGCCGTCGAGGATCCCTTCCTCGTACTGCGGTTCGCCGAACTGTTTCAGGTACTCGACGATCCGGTGCACTTCCTCGTCGGCGACGAATGCGCCGTGCACGCGCTGCGGATAACCGGTGCCCGGCGGCAGGAACAGCATGTCGCCCATCCCGAGCAGCGATTCGGCGCCCATCTGGTCGAGAATCGTGCGCGAGTCGATCTTCGACGACACCTGGAACGCAACGCGCGTCGGGATGTTCGCCTTGATCAGGCCCGTGATCACGTCGACGGACGGGCGCTGCGTCGCGAGGATCAGGTGGATGCCGGCCGCGCGCGCCTTCTGCGCGAGGCGGGCGATCAGTTCCTCGATCTTCTTGCCGGCCACCATCATCAGGTCGGCCAGCTCGTCGATCACGACGACGATCAGCGGCAGCGTCGACAGCGGTTCGGGGTCCTCGGGCGTCAGCGAGAACGGGTTGCCGATCTTCTTTTCCTTCGCTTCGGCATCGCGGATCTTCTGGTTGAAGCCCGCGAGGTTGCGCACGCCGACGGCCGACATCAGCCGGTAGCGCTTCTCCATCTCGCCGACGCACCAGTTCAGCGCGTTGGCCGCGAGCTTCATGTCGGTGACGACCGGCGCGAGCAGGTGCGGGATGCCTTCGTAGACCGACAGCTCCAGCATCTTCGGGTCGATCATGATGAGCCGCACGTCCTCGGGTGTCGCCTTGTACAGCAGCGACAGGATCATCGCGTTGATCGCGACCGACTTGCCCGAGCCCGTCGTGCCCGCGACGAGCATGTGCGGCGCCTTCGCGAGATCGGTGACGACCGGATGGCCGGTGATGTCCTTGCCCATCGCGATCGTCAGTTGCGAGGCCGAGTGCTGGTACTGGCGCGACTCGAGGATTTCCGACAGGCGGATCATCTGGCGCTTCGCGTTCGGCAGTTCGAGGCCCATGCAGGTCTTGCCGGGAATCGTCTCGA